>NZ_VHIL01000026.1:0-24973 GCF_006491895.1 Enterococcus sp. OL5 | reverse complement strand
CCTTGGCTTTGCTGCTGCCTCAGCGAAGTTGATTGGTACGCTCACGATTTTAAAGCCTTTCGAGGCTTTTTTTGTAGGTACAACTTGTACCATGATGGCACAGGTTTCAAGGTGCTGGTACATGCGCCAACTAGTTCTAGAACCATTGTGGGTGAAAACGTTTTTATATATAGTTGGTTTATCGGATGACCAATCTTAGAGTGGTCGTTGATTTTTTTAGCAAAATAAAAACGTTTTTATTTTTGAGAGAAATCGTTCAGGAGGGGAGAATCATTTGACAAATCGAATCACGATTCGGGAAGTGGCAAAGGAGGCAAACGTATCAATTGCGACTGTTTCTAAAGCACTGAACGGTGTTAATGTTGTTCGACCAGCAACGAAAGAACGAGTGCTGGCTGCCGCGCAACGTTTGCATTATGTCCCCAATTTAATGGGCAAACAATTGAAAAACACAAAAACCAAGATGCTTGGTTTTTACACCACTAGCATTAAAGGACCTTACTTTAGCGTATTAGTTGAAGCGATTGCCAGAGAGGCAGAAACGCATGGGTATGCAGTCAACGTCTTCTTATCCACGGATAAACGAGTGGTTCTCAATCGTATTTTAGGGGGGATGGTTGATGGCATTATTGGATTTGAAGATTTTTTAACAGAGCAGGATTTGGCAGCGATGGAAAGAGAACAAATCAAAGCCGTCTTTATCGATCGAAACATTCAAGAGAAGAACTTTGGTAGTGTGGTATTTGATTCCTTCGAAAAAGGAAAAGCTGCTACTAAGTATCTCTTGTCACTAGGACATAAAAAAATCGTTTTTATCAGTGGGATTGCTGGTGTTTATGATAGTGATGAACGCTTAAGAGGGTATTGCGAAGCATTAAAAGAAGCCGGCATCTCTTGGCGCTCGGATTATCAATTGCAGGGATTCTTTGAAGAAGAACGGACGAGAGCCAGCGTGCAGCAGTTTTTGTTAGAGCAAAAAGACTTGCCCACAGCATTTTTGGCAGGGAATGATCTTAGTGCGATCGGAACAGTCAAGGCGATCCACGAAACCAAGTGGCGGGTGCCTGATGATTTCAGCGTGATTGGTTTTGATGGTATTGATCTTTTAGACTATTTTACTCCTCGCTTGACGACTGTGAAAAATCCAATCCAATTGCAAGGGGTCACGGCAGTCAAACACTTGATCGAAATGATTGAGGAAAATGCCATTGGAATCTCCTACGTTTTACCAGGGGAATTGTGCATCAATCAATCGACAAAACAAGTAAATGAATAATGAGGGTGAAGCAATGTTTATTGGAATCGATGTTGGAGGAACCACCATCAAATATGGTGTGATCTTGAAAAACGGTGAAATTGTCAAAAAAGGACAGCTGCCGACGATCCATGAAAAGGAGGGATTTTTGCAATCCGTCACAGCATTGATCAAATCATTGCAGCAAGAAGCAATAGTCGATGGTGTCGGGATTAGCGCACCGGGCATCATCCAAAAAGATGGCACGATGATTACTGCAGGATCAATCAAATCCCTTTATGGAATCAATTTAAAGCAAGAAATAGAAGAACGTGTCAAGCTACCGGTCATGGTTGAAAATGATGCCAATGCAGCGGCGATCGCTGAAAAATGGCTTGGGCACGCACAGAACTGTGAGAACTATCTATGCCTTGTCGTCGGTACAGGCATTGGCGGTGGGATCATTGTTAATGATCAGCTCTATCGCGGCAGCCATGGCATGGCAGGTGAATTCGGATGGATGCTGATCGATAGCTTACCTGACCAAGGAAATTTAGAAACTGTTTCCTTGAACCAAAGAGCTGCTGTCGTGGGGGGGCTTTGCCACCAGTACCAGTTGGCACTTCAACAGCTTGGTCGGAGTGATTTCCCTCAAGATGCGGTGGAGATCTTTCAGCGAGGAGCGCAAGGAGAAGTGGTAGCGAACCAAGTGCTTGCACAGTTTTTTCAAGATTTATCGGTGGGCTTGCTCAATTTGATCAGTACATTTGATCCCGAGCTGATTTTGATTGGTGGTGGGATCAGTGAAAATGATGGGTTTATGGCAAGGCTTGAAGAGAACCTCTGTCAGCTAAAAGCTCGCCATGAAAGTATTGGTTACTTAGAAGGACGCATGATTGCACCGATTCGACGTGCAAAATTAAAAAATGATGCAGGTATGATTGGTGCGGTCTATCAGTTGATGAACCAACGAAGGAAGTAACTCATTTCCTTCAGATGAAAAAGTAAGCGTTTTAGAAAGGGTGGAACAATGGAATCTAAAGGAGTCGTACTTAAAGCAACCCCAAAGAAAAGAACCTTTTTGCAGAAACTAAAAGGCCAAAGTTTTTATCAAGCAATGGTTTGGCCAGGGATTATCCTGATGATTATTTTTAATTTTATCCCACTATACGGGATCGTCATCGCATTTAAAGATTACTCAGTGCTTGATTCGATCGCGAATGCAGAGTGGGTCGGTACCCAATATTTCCAAGAATTTTTTAGTGATTCAATGTTTTGGACGGTGATGAGTAATACGTTAGGCATCAGCTTTTTTAAACTACTGATTGGTTTTCCAGCAGCGATTGGCTTAGCGGTATTGATCAATGAAATCGTTCATGTGCGCTTGAAGAAGGTTGTTCAAACGGTGTCTTATTTGCCACATTTTCTTTCTTGGGTCATCTTAGGAGGCATGTTTATTACGTGGTTGTCTGATACCGGTTTGGTCAATAATTTACTGTTAGGTGTTGGGTTGATCGATGAACCGATCCGCTTCTTGACTGATCCCGAAAAATATTGGGCGATTGCAGTCATTTCCGATATTTGGAAAGAAGTTGGATGGAATACGATTTTATACATCGCTGCTATGACAGGGATCAATCCAGCTCTTTATGAAGCAGCGAGAATGGATGGCGCCACGAAGTTTCAGCAGATTACTCGGATCACGATCCCTTCGATCCGTCATATTATCGCCTTGACATTTGTTTTGTCAGTCGGTGGGTTATTGGGTTCAAACCTCGATCAAACACTCGTCTTACAAAACCCTGTCAATTATCAGTCCAGTGAAGTCATTAATTCATTCGTCTATAAAATGGGGATTCAACAAGGAGACTTCTCCTATGCGACCGCCGTTGGTCTATTTGTGTCGGTTGTTTCATTGATCCTTGTGGTCGGTAGTCATCTTTTGACAAAAAAAATCAGTGATGAATCAGTCTTTTAGAGGAGGGAAAGTATGAAACAAACATTTTCAAAAGATGAGAAGATCTTTAATACTGCCAATGTGATTTTCATGGTGTTCTTCTTAGCCATCATTGCGTTGCCACTATGGAATATCGTCGCCTTGTCTTTCAATGATGCAACCGATGCCGCAAGAGGGGGGATCTATTTCTGGCCACGGGAATTTTCACTAGAAAGTTACTACACCGTTTTTGAAGATTCTGCGATCTATAAAGCCTTTGTCATCTCAGTTGCAAAAACAGTGATTGGTGTTGTTTTGCATACGGCATTGACGGCGATGGTTGCTTACGGGATGAGTCGTAGAAACTTAATGGGGCGGAAAATCTATATGAACATGGGGATTTTAACGATGTTCGTTTCTGGAGGGATGATTCCTACCTTTCTCTTATTTAAAGAACTCGGCTTGTTAAATAATTTTTGGGTCTACATCATACCTGTCTTATTTTCTTTTTATGACATGGTGATTTTGATGAATTTTTTCCGGAGCATTCCATTTTCGCTGGAAGAATCTGCCATGATGGATGGCGCCAATCCTTTTATTATTTTCGTAAAAATCATTTTGCCATTGTCCCTTCCAGTTTTGGCAACCATCGCATTATTCCACGGCGTCTTTCAGTGGAACGACTACATGACCGCCAATATCTATGTTGATGATCGTAGTTTATATCCTTTACAAATGCTACTATTTCGGATCGTTTCGGAAAATCTATCGCCTGCAGTAGCAACAGGCACCAATGTGGTCAGAAATACGACTTCTCAGTCACTGCAATTAGCAACTATGGTGGTAACGACGGTTCCTGTCGTCGTGATCTATCCATTTTTACAAAAGTACTTTATTCAAGGGATGACTCTTGGATCAGTAAAAGAATAGACAAAAGGAGAGAAAAAAATGAAAGCAAGCAAATTATTCTTAGGAATCGGTCTCGTATGTACATCAGTCGTGGTATTAGGCGCCTGTGGTAATTCCAACAGCGAGTCAAAAGGGGCTGCTGTAGTAGAAGATCTGCCAGAAGCTCGCTTTGAAGCAGACAAAGATACCCCAAGCTGGCAAAAAGACACTGACCATGAAGCGACCTTGAAGTGGTATGTCAACTTTGATTGGTATGCTCAGCCAGGTTGGGGAAAAGATACTGTGACGCGAAAAATCAAAGAAGATATGAATATCAATGTCGAATTTATTTCAGGGAATGATGAGAACCTTAATACGATGTTAGCTGGAGGCGATCTGCCAGATATCATGACCTTCGATAAAAATCTATCTGCTGCCAACGAAGCGACGAAATTTGCTTTACCACTGAATCTTTTGGCAGAAAAATACGATCCTTATTTCCTAGAACATGCAGCGAAGCCTGAATCTGTTCAATGGTTTACTTTAGAAGATGGCAATATCTATGGATACCCAAGCTTTTCAACGACTGCGCAAGATTATGAGGACGGCAATGTAGTGGGAGATCAAGTCTTCATTGTCCGCAAAGATATTTACGAAGCATTGGGTGAACCTGATATGTCGACGCCCGAAGGATTTTTAGATGCGTTAAAACGGGCAAAAGAAGCATTTCCGACAGCAGATGATGGTGCTGCATTAGTCCCATTTGCTTCGACTGCATTAGATATTTCCAATGGCGGGGATGGCGCTTATGGTGGTACTTTGCAAGATTTTCTAAGCATTGCACCAAGTGTTGATGGGCAATTCAATGATCGAGACGCTGATGAGGAGTATATCACGTGGATCGAGACTTTTAGAAAAGCTTACAATGAAGGATACATCACCAACGACCAATTTTCAGACAATGACAACACGATGAAAGAAAAACTAGGGCAGGGCCGTTACTTTGCTTACTTGCATACAAACACGAAAGGACTCAATGAGTTCATGTCAGACAATAATGCCCGTAATCCTGAACAAACCTATATTGCCGTCGATGGGCCGAAGAATTCGAATGGCGATGATTCCACTTTTACTGGCGGAAATATTGGTGGATGGACACAAACCTTTATCACGACGTCGACAAAAGAACCCCAAAAAGCCATGGAGCTTTTGACCTATTTGGCAAGTGAATATGGCACGATGGTCACGACCTTTGGGATTGAAGGGGAAACATACAACCTCGTAGATGGCGTGGTTGAATACTCAGAGGAAACAGAGGCCTTACGAAATTCGGACATAGCTCGTTTTGACAAGGAAGTTGGGCTAGGTTCTTATTGGTTTGTTGGGAATGACAATTATGCTATCCAAATGGGACAAAAACCAGCTACATCGATTCGTCAGATGGTGGAATGGTCTCAAGATAAGTTAGCACCACGTTTTGAGATCGAAGACATTGATCCTCGCACCGGTTCTGAAGCAAGAAACCTCACTTCCATCAACACAGCAAGAGTGCAAGCGTTGGTCAACTTTATTCAAGCAGACTCTGAAGAAGCGGGACGTCAGATTTGGGAAGACTACTTACAAGAACGAGAAAACAATGGGTGGTCAGCAATCGTTGATTACCGAAATGAGAAAATCGCTGAAAATATTGAAAAACTAAACTAAAGGTGTGTGTGTGATGTTTGCTTTAGAGAGTCGTTTTTATCGTCTTTGCGAAGTTATTTTTCGTATGCTGGTTTTGAATCTCTTGTTTTTGGTGGTGTCGTTTCCGATCATCACGTTTCCTGCAGCTATGCGAGCGGTCGTAGATGCTTATGAACATCCTGAAGCAAAACTGCTACGCCCCTTCTTGAAAAACAGCAAAAACGCATTGTTGAAGACCCTACCATTAGGGGTCTTCAATCTCTTCTCATTTTTATGCGGACTCAGCTTGTGGCGTTCTGCTGCTTTGACGAATTCATTGTTTTTCTCTTTTTTGACCATCATTTTTCTTACATTTTTGTTGTCCTACAACATTAACCTGTATGTGATGCAATCAAAATTGCAAGATCGGCAAAACCTGTTTGACCTTTTTCGTAGTAGTTTTTTCTTTACAATGATGCACTACCATAAAGGGATCGGAATTTTAGTCCTAGCAGCGATCGGCTATTTCTTCACATGGCACTCAGCACCAAGTATCTTCTATCTGTTTTGTCTGTCTGGGCCCTTGTATTTTTATCAAAAAGTGTTGCATCTAAACAGAGTGGATCAATCTTGATTCACTCTTTTTTTGTTGCTTGTATTCGCCACTAGCAAGGAAGTAGACAGGATGAAACATGTTCCAATCTTTGAAACGCATTGAATTGAAAACGTTTGCTATTCTATTAGTAACAAATGTTTCCTATAATGAACCTACAAATCAACTACAAAGGAGTTTCCTCAATGAAAGAAAAAGTGATGGATGCGATGCAGAAATTCTCCAAGGCAATGTTTGTGCCCGTTTTGATTTTGCCGATCGCAGGGATATTGATTGCCGTTGGGAATGTGTTTACAAATGTCCGCTTGCTTGAGCAGTTTCCTTTTTTGGATAATCCGATAACCACCGGTTTTGGTAGTATCTTATCCGCTTCCTTATTACCGATTTTAACCAATTTAGGCATTATTTTTTGTGTTGGGATCGCTCTAGGGTTGGCCAATAAGAAAAAGGCTGAAGCGGGATTTACCGCGTTGTTGGGATATTTCGTCTTCTTAAATGCCATGAACAAATTCATGGAGCTTCGGGGGATGTTGGTTCCAGCCGATGCACTTCAAGGTTCAGGACAAGCGATTGTTTTAGGGATCCAAGTGCTGGATATGGGGGTCTTTCTTGGCATCATTTTAGGAATCGTCGTGGCATTGGTCCACAATCGTTTCATCGATACGAGCTTTAACAATGCCTTTCAAGTTTATGGTGGCGCGCGCTTCGTCTTTATTGTCTTGATTCCGGTCGTCGTGTTGCTAGCCATCGTTTCCACGTTTGTATGGCCAGTAATACAAACTGGCATTGACGGTTTAGGCGGCATCATTCAGCAAACGGGCAACTTTGGTATCTTCTTGTACGGTACGCTAGAACGCTTATTGATTCCAACTGGCTTGCATCACTTGATCTACACGCCGTTTTTGTATACTTCATTAGGCGGTGTCGCAGAAGTTGGCGGTCAAGTCTTTGAAGGGGCACGAAACATTTATTTTGCGGAAATTGCTGACCCAGCAGTCCGCGTATTATCGCAAAGTGTCATTTGGGACGCTCGTGGGATCTCAAAAATGTTTGGACTGATCGGTGCCTGTTTGGCGATGTATCAAACGGCAAAACCAGAAAATAAAGTCAAAGTCAAAGCCATTTTGATTCCAGCAGTTGTGACTTCCTTTATTGCAGGTGTGACTGAACCAATCGAATTTTCTTTTATGTTCGTGGCACCTGTTTTGTTCGTCATTCATTCTGCCCTTAGCGGCTTGAGCATGGTGGCGTTAAATCTCTTTGGTTCTCGCGCCATCGGACCGAATGGCTTCATCGACTTTCTTTTGTACAACTTGCCCTTAGGGATCGAGAAAACTCGCTGGCCAGTGTACTTGATCGTCGGGGTCGTCTTCTTCTTTCTTTATTACTTCTTGTTCCGCTTTTTGATCACGAAACTGAATTTGAAAACGGTCGGGCGTGAAGAAGATGGGACAGAGACCAAACTGTATTCGAAGAAAGAGTACAAAGAAAAACAACTTGCTGGAGCAGGTGTCGGGGTCATGGCGAATGACCAAGCCGCCACTAGTCCGACTGGTGAAACAAGTATCTCAGCAATCATCACCAAAGCGCTAGGTGGCGATGACAATATCAAAACCATCGACAACTGCTATACCCGCTTACGTTTAAAACTAAAGGATCCTGAACTCGTGGATGAAGCACTGCTAAAAGACGAAACACAAGCCAAAGGCGTGATCAAAAATGGTGAAAATGTCCATGTCGTCTATGGGTTGACCGTGCCGAAAGTGCGGGAAGAGTTAGAAAATTATCTGGGAAGAGAAGGAGAGATTGAATGATGAAAATTTTCAGTAGTGATTGCAGGGGGCGGCAGTACTTTTACCCCGGGAATCGTTATGATGCTGCTTGACAATCAAGAACGCTTTCCTTTAAGAAAGCTGAAACTATACGACAATGATGAAGCACGCCAAGCGATCCTTGGTGAAGCCCTAGCGATTTTATTAAAAGAACAAGCACCGCAAATCGAATTTTCGTTTACGACGGATCCTGAAGAAGCCTTCAGCGATGTCGATTTCTGTATGGCGCATATCCGAGTAGGAAAGTATGACATGCGGGAAAAAGATGAAAAAGTTCCCTTGCGTCATGGCGTCTATGGCCAAGAAACCTGTGGACCAGGAGGGATCGCTTATGGGATGCGCAGCATCACTGGCATGCTGGAGATCATTGATTACATGGAAAAATATTCCCCCGATTGTTGGATGCTGAATTATTCCAATCCGGCTGCAATCGTAGCCGAAGCATGTCGGGTCTTGCGTCCTGAATCAAAGGTTCTGAATATCTGTGACATGCCCGTGGGCACGTTGCGTCGCATGTCGCAAATCATTGGCAAACAGCCAGAGGAACTAGAAGTTCGCTACTTTGGCTTGAATCATTTTGGTTGGTGGACCAGCGTCAAAGACAAAGAAGGCACGGAGTACATTCAAACCATTCGTGACTACGTTGCAGAACACGGCTATTTGACGCAGATCGAAGTGGATACCCAACATACTGACCCAAGTTGGCAAGACACCCACAAAAAAGCCAAAGACCTCTTGGCGCTCACACCAGAATATCTGCCAAATACGTACTTGAAGTATTATTTATACCCAGATTACGTCTACGAACACATGAAAGAACATCCAGAGTATACGCGTTCCAATGAAGTGATGGAAGGACGGGAAAAACGAGTGTTCGATCATGCCAAAAAGATCACCGCACAAGGCTCTGCTGAAGGGATCGCTTTTGAGATTGATGCCCATGCAACCTTTATCGTTGATTTGGCACGCGCCATCGCTTTTAATACGCATGAGCGAATGGTCATGATTGTGGAAAACAACGGCGCGATTGCGAACTTCCCGGATGATGCCATGGTGGAAGTGCCATGTATCGTCGGTTCTGATGGACCAGAAGCTCTTGCTCAAGGAAAAATTCCTGCCTTCCAACAAGCGCTCATGTTCCAACAGGTGACTGTGGAAAAATTAGTGGTCGAAGCATATGTGGAAAAGAGCTATCAAAAAATGTGGCAAGCGTTAAGCCTTTCCAAAACGATTCCTAGCGCAAAAGTAGCCAAAGAGTTACTCGATGATTTGGTCTCGGAAAATGGTGATTACTGGCCAGGATTGTCTTGATTTGTTTCACATTTGCGAAACATTCGCTGGTTGGATAACTGAAAGAGGAAGATTCTCCAAGAATCTTTCTCTTTTTTGATTTTTGTTGTGGAAGGATAATTCTCTGAAGAAAATCACCACGAAACGTCTTATCAACAAAACGATCAGACAGGTATACTAGAATATGCCACTAACTATGGTAGAATAAAGCTAATTGAATCAGATGAGAGGGAGCAATGCGATGTTTTTAGGGATTGATATCGGCACGACAGCCATAAAGTTTGGGGTCATTGAAGATCGGAAAATCATTTACTCACAGTCATTACCAATCAAAACCCATAGCCACGGGTTAAAACAGACCCAATCAGCGACCCAGATCAGTAGCCAATTGATCAGTGGTGTCACAACGATTCCCGCTCAATTAAAAGCGGCAATCACAGTGATCGGGTTCAGTACCGCCATGCACAGTTTGATGCCAGTGGAGGGTGGGACAGCAGAAGAGATTTACATTTGGTCAGACAATCAAGCGAGTCAAACGATGACGGCCTTTCGTCAAACGGATCTGGCGGCAACGTTTTATGAAGAGACAGGGACACCGATCCATGCGATGTCTCCCTTTGCGAAACTGGCTTATTTCCAAACAAATGGTTCATATTCCAAAGAGACGAAATGGTTTGGCTTAAAAGAACTAGCAATGGCGTTGTTTACCGGACAAGCAAGGATCGATTATAGTACCGCATCAGCGACCGGTCTTTTTTCTTTGAAAGAAAAGCAATGGAGTCAAAAGATTCTCAATTATTTATCCCTTTCAAAAGCCCAGTTAGCGCCTTTATGTGCACCGACTGATCGTTTTTTGATTACCGAGGAGATGGCGCAGCGGTGTGGCTTGAAGCCTGAGGTAGAAGTGATGTGTGGGGCTAGCGATGGGTGTTTAGCAGCATATGCTGGCTATATTTCTACAGGGATCCGCAACAGCTTGACGATCGGAACCAGTGCGGCGGTTCGTAAAGTAAGTGAGACCACCGTCTTTGATCGCCAAAAACAAAATTTTTGCTACTATCTGCAAGATGACCTCTATGTCGTAGGGGCACCTTCAAACAATGGTGGCTGTGTCCTTGCTTGGGCAAAAGAGACCTTATCAGAAGATCCTGATGCATTTTATCATTATCTGCCTCAAGTCATGGAGGAGTCGCCGATCGGCAGTAACGGCTTACGTTTTTTCCCCTATTTAAACGGGGAGCGGGCACCTTTTTGGACAAATGAGATCACAGGCGGCTTTTCTGGCTTGACCCTGAAACACAATCGCTCAGACATGTTGCGGGCAGTCATCGAAGGCATGCTGATGAACATCGATTTATTAAAGCAAATGGCGCAGTTGGAAGGGGCAGTCACTGTAAGTGGTGGTTTCTTTCAAACAAAACTTTTAGGTCAAATGACCGCGGATGTGTTGGGGCTGACCTGTTATCTTTCCGATGAAAACGAACCGATATTCGGCTTGTATGATTTATACAAAAGCTCTGTTGTGCGGCAAGATCAGCCAGATGAAAAATTTGTTCCTGATCCGCAGAACCAAGCGCTCTATCAAGAACTGGCAAAAACCTATTTTCAAGCATAAGCAAAAACCAGCAATCCACTAGGGTTGCTGGTTTTCTTTTTCAACATGGGTAAAAGCGTCGACGATATATTCCATCAATAAGAGCAGTTTACCAAAGAAGCTAGTGTACTGGATGTTTTGGGTGTCGTAGGGACGTTCATCGGTCACTTCAAAGGAAAAGGTCGCTAGTTGATTGGCGCGATGATCACCGTTCCCGCAAAACAAAACAGTTGGTATGTGATGTTCATTGGCTAATGCCATCTTCTCCAGCACTTTTTGTGTTTCGCCAGATTTAGAGATGGTGATCAGCATACTGATGTTCTCGATGTTGTTACTAATGATCCCACCTGAGTCAGAAGCACTGACTAATAAGGTTTTGATGCCGTTGACAAGCATTTTTTTGTGGAGGTATTCTGCCACGATCCCAGAAAAACCTGTTGCATAAATCGTAATAAACTTGTCCTTATTTCGTCCATAGATTTCTTTGATCGCGTCGATCGTATCTGCAATACTGGCAGTGTCAATTTGGTAATCGATGGCGGCTTCAGTGATCGTCTGATTTTTCAAGCGATTCTTTAAGAAGTAAAGTAGCTCTAGATAGCCAGAAAAACCCAATTTTTGCGCAAGCCGCACGATGGTTGCGGGGGAAGTGTAGATCGCTTTAGCGATTTCTCTTAAGGGCAGTCCATCGATCGCAGCGGTATTTGCAAGCAAATAATCAAGGATTTGCAGCTCATTGTCAGTCAATTTTTTTCCTTTGATCAATACATTTAAGTCCATTGTTCGGCACTCCTTTGTCTTGTCTTCATCATACAATGAATAACGACAGAAAGTAAAATGGGAATCGCGTCATGGTGATATATAGGAAAAAGATTGTGCATTTCCTAAAAAGATATTATAATTTCTTATATAGAAAATAAAGGTGGAGAAATGATGACGCAAAAACCATATGGAACCGTACTACTAAAAGCAGCAACCATTTTAGATTATCTCGCAGAAGCGCCAAGTAAACCATTGCAAGAAATTTCAGAAGCAACGAAACTGACCCCATCCACAGCTTTGAAAATATTAGAAACGCTGCAAATGATCGGCTATGTCAAACGCGACAAAGAGAAGAATTATCGCTTAGGGTCTAAGCTGATCAAGTATGCCAATCAAAACATTCAAGAGCTTGATTTAGTGGAAATCAGCTTGCCTTACTTGGAAGCATTGCAGAAAACGGCGGATGAAACGATCCACTTAGGGGTCTTGACTGCCAATGAGATTCTTTATGTCAATAAATTGGAGCCCCACAATCAAACGATCCGCATGTCTTCAAAAGTAGGGATCACAAGACCGTTGTATAGCTCTGCCATGGGGAAAGCCGTTTTAGCGGAGTTTGATGCCCCTCAAGTGGAAGAATATTTGGCAGCAACGCCTTTAACCGCTTATACGGAAAACACCATTACGAATCAGTTGAAGTTGAAGAAAGAATTGGAACAGGCAAAAGAAAACCAAGTAGCGTTTGATGATGAAGAAATGGAACAAGAAATCTATTGCATCGGCGCCTCACTGATAAAGGATCAGGAGATCGTTGGGGCGTTTTCTATCAGCCTACCGAAATACCGCTTGACCCCAGAATACAAATCGACATTGATCGATGCGATTATTGCGACAAAACAGCAAATTGAACAAGCATTATAAACTTTTTAGTGGAAAGCCCTTGCAAATAAAAACGAGAACGGTATAATAAACGTGTAAGTTTCTTTATAATAAATACCATTTTCCAAATAGGAAATAAATGGAGGGTCTCAATGAAAAAAGTAGCGAATTTAATGAAACTAAAAGAAAGCGGCGTGATCGCTGTTGTGCGTGGCGCTTCTAAAGAAGAAGCACTACAAGCAAGTAAAGCGATCGTTGCAGGGGGGATCACTGGCATTGAGTTGACTTTTACAGTGCCTCAAGCGGCGGATGTAATCGCTGAATTAGTAGCAACCTTCAAAGAGAATCCAGAGGTAGTCGTTGGTGCGGGGACCGTTCTTGATGCAGTGACTGCTCGCTTAGCGATCATGGCAGGAGCACAATATGTGGTAAGCCCAACCTTTGATCAAGAAACGGCTGAATTATGTAATTTATATCAAATCCCGTATCTGCCTGGTTGCATGACCATTTCAGAAATGAAGGACGCCTTAAAAGCAGGCGCAGATATCATTAAACTATTCCCGGGTAGTGCGTATGGACCAAGTATCATCTCGGCCTTCAAAGCGCCATTGCCACAATTAAACATTATGCCGACCGGTGGTGTCAGCTTAGACAACATGCAAGAATGGTTTGCGGCGGGTGTCGTAGCCGTTGGTGTAGGGGGGAATTTGTTAGCGCCAGCAGCAAGTGGGGATTTTGACAAAGTAACAGAAGTAGCGAAACAATATGCGGCAAAATTAAAAGAGATTCGAGGAAAGAAAGATGGCAAACATTCTGACACTAGGAGAAATCATGTTGCGTCTATCGACAACGTTAGGCGACCGAATCGCCCATAGTTCGATGTTTGCTGCCCATTATGGCGGTGGAGAAGCCAATGTTGCGATCTCCTTAGCGAATTTTGGTCATCGCGTTTCTTTTGCTAGTAAAGTGCCTGAGAATGCTTTAGGAGATGCCGTTTTTCATCATTTACGAAGCTATGGCGTCGATTGTCGCCACTTGCTTCGTGGCGGTTCCCGACTAGGTACTTACTATATTGAAACCGGTATCGGGGAACGAGCAGCGCGAGTGGTTTATGATCGCGCAGGCTCAAGCTTTGCGCAAATGAAAGAAAATGAGTGGCAATCTGACCTTTTTGATGGGGTTGACATTGTTCACCTTTCAGGGATCACGCCCGCTCTTTCAACGACTTGGCAGACACTTTTACTGACGTTGATCAAAGAAGCGAAAGCAGCTGGTTGTAAAATCAGTTTCGATATCAATTATCGTGGAAAGCTGTGGACGACAGATGAAGCACGCGTCTTTTTGCAAGAAGTACTCCCTTATGTTGATTATTGCTCGGCAGGACAGTTAGATGCCCAAGTCTTTATGGATGTATCAGCTCCAACAGAGGAAGTCGAAGATGACTACTATTATCAAGAAATGCATCGGAAATACCCAAATATCCAGCTCTTTTATTCAACTAGTCGTCAGGTGCTCTCAGCAAGTCACAATCAATTGACAGGAAGCCTATGGCATAACGGCAATTATGTCGTTTCTGCTACCCATGAGATCAATCCAATCGTTGATCGCGTCGGAGGAGGCGATGCCTTTTCAGCTGGTATCCTACATGGTCTTGTCACGAAGAAACAAGACCAAGAAATCATTGATTTTGCAACTGCCGCATCTGCCTTGAAGCATACGATCCATGGCGACTGTAATCAGTTTAGCGCCAATGAGATACAAAAATTTATTGCAACAGGTTCAGGAAAAATTATCCGATAGGAGGAAGTTAAACATGCAACACATGGAAACACGCTATACCCATAGTCCACTTGATATTCGTCACTATAGTACCGAAGAATTACGCAGAGAATTTTTGGTAGAGAAAATTTTCACACCGGGACAAATCATGCTGACCTATACCCACAATGATCGGATGATCTTTGGCGGAGTGACACCGACAGAAAAAGCGTTAGAAGTGCAATTAAGCAGTGAACTAGGGGTGGAGTACTTCTTAGAACGCCGTGAATTAGGCGTCATCAATATTGGAGGACCCGGTGCGATCACGATCGATGGCCAAAAAGAACCAATGAAAAAACAAGACGGCTACTATATCGGCAAGGAAACCAAACAAGTCTTGTTCCACTCAGATGATCCAGCAAATCCAGCGAAATTCTATCTATCTTGCGTGCCAGCACATAAGAAATACCCAAATGTAAAAATCAGTATCGATCAAGTCACACCAATGGAGACAGGCGAGGGCTTGACCTTAAATGAACGGAAAATTTATCAATACATTCACCCAAATGTTTGTGAAAGCTGTCAATTACAAATGGGGTACACGATCTTAGAACCAGGCAGCGCTTGGAATACGATGCCAAGTCATACCCATGAACGTCGGATGGAAGCATATGTGTATTTTGATTTTGCTAATGAAGATACAAAAGTATTCCATATGATGGGCAAACCAGATGAAACGAAGCATTTAGTGGTTAGTGAAGAACAAGCCGTTATTTCTCCAAGCTGGTCGATCCATTCGGGTGTTGGAACCAGTAACTACTCCTTTATCTGGGCAATGTGTGGCGAAAACATCACCTATACCGATATGGATATGGTGGCTATGGACGACTTAAAATAAAAAGAAAGAGGGTTTATCAATTATGGATTTTTCAATGGATCAATTTCGTTTAGATGGTAAAATCGCCTTAGTGACAGGCGCTGTCTATGGGATCGGTTTTACGATCGCTCGTTCACTAGCAGCAGCAGGAGCAACGATCGTTTTTAACAACTTGGATCAAGAATCAGTGGATAAAGGATTAGCAAACTATCGTGAAGCAGGGATCGAAGCCCACGGCTATGTCTGTGATGTAACGGATGAAAAAGCAGTCAACGAAATGGTCAAGCAGATCGAAGAAGAAGTTGGCGTGATCGATATCTTAGTCAATAATGCTGGGATCATCAAACGAATCCCGATGTTGGAGATGTCTGCTGAAGACTTCCGCCAAGTCGTTGACGTGGACTTGAACGCTCCATTTATCGTTTCAAAAGCAGTCTTACCGTCAATGATCAAAAAAGGACATGGAAAAATCATCAACATTTGCTCAATGATGAGTGAATTGGGAAGAGAAACGGTGGCTGGTTACGCAGCGGCTAAAGGCGGCTTGAAAATGTTGACGAAAAACATTTGTGCTGAATTTGGTTCAGCTAACATTCAATGTAATGGGATCGGACCTGGTTATATTGCAACACCGCAAACCGCACCATTACGAGAGATCCAACCAGACGGTTCTCGTCACCCATTTGATCAATTTATCGTAGCAAAAACACCTGCTGCCCGTTGGGGTGAGCCAGAAGATTTAGCAGGACCAACGGTTTTCTTAGCTTCTGAGGCATCAAACTTTGTCAATGGCCATGTCTTATATGTAGACGGCGGTATCTTGGCGTATATCGGGAAACAACCTGAATAAAACAATCAATAGTAAGGATGGGGACGATTGCAATCGTTCCCATTTTTATGGTACAACACCCAAAAAATGTAGGTCTTTAAAAGGTAGCTTGGCGATTAATGGGTTGAAGCAAAGGAACTGCAAACAAATCTTTTAAAAAGAAGGAAAAGCAAAACGCTGTGAAGGGAAATGCTCTTCGCAGCGTTTTGCTTGAGTTGCTCTTTTTAAAATCAGGTAGTGTATTTATGTTAAGGGAAGTTTCAACACGAGCAATGAGTTTCAATCTAAAAGAACTTGTCGTGCAAGCGGTAATGGAGTATTTGTCAAACATTTGGCAACTAATTTGGCGACGGCTGTAGCACCCTGGTCGTTCAAATGTGTGTTATCCGTAATGCCGGCTGGATAATTTGGGTGCTGATTTTTTTCTAAATGAAGAAAATAGGTTTTCGCCTGTTGTGGTTCCAGTGCTGAAAAGAACCGTTGTGTTGCGGCAAAAAGATCCAGACAGACCACATCCAAGGAGGTAGCCAAAGCACGCATTGCTTCTGGGTAAGGACCGACTGCCAAAGGATCAAGTTGCTGTTGGTCCACGTAATGCAAACGAGTGATCGAGGTCAATAGGATCGGTGTCGCTTGCTGCTGGCGTGCCGTTTGCACGAAGGTTGCTAAATTATGCTGATATTCTACAGGTGTCGTACCACGACTATCTGTTTTTTGATCGTTGTGTCCAAATTGAATCAAGAGATAATCACCAGCATATAGTTCTTTTTTTGCCTGCAACAAGCGTCCTTCTTCAATGAAGCTTTTGGAGGAACGCCCATTTTTTGCCAAGTTGACGATTTGATGCTGGGGGAGATAGCGTGAGATCTTTTCACCCCAGCCCGTTTCTGGACGAGCGCTAGGCTCTTTGATCGATGCGGTGGAATCACCGACGATGACGATTTTTTCCATTGTCTTTCTCCTAAAATTTGAAGTAGTTGTTGGCGTTTTGATAACAGACATTTTCTACTAATGGTTTTAGCTGACGAAGATCAGCAGGTGCTTCACCACGTACAACGATCTCAGCAAGCCATTCACAAAAGACGCGTCGGAAATATTCATGACGGGTGTAAGACAGAAAGCTTCTTGAATCCGTCAGCATGCCGACAAAGTTAAAGATCACACTGCCATCTGCGAATTTCGTCAATTGGTGACGCATGCCTGCGCGGGTGTCGTTATACCACCAGCCAGATCCTAACTGCAATTTATTGTTGCCTTCTTGCTGGAAGCACCCCATCAAAGCGACGAGTGCATCATAGTCATTGGGATTTAAGGAATAGAGAATCGTTTGAGGCAAATGGTCCTGCGCATCAGCGGCGTTCAATAATTTCTGCAAGCTTTGAGTCAGTGGTTGATCATTGATGCCATCGTAGCCAGTATCTGGTCCCAAGCGCTCAAACATTCGTTGATTGCAGTTGCGGTACGCATGGACATGCAGTTGCATCGTCCAACCATGTTCGTGATACAGCTTCATCAGTTCAACTAGAACATTGGTTTTGAAGAACGAGACTTCGTTTTGCTCCAAAGATTCCCCAGCTAATGCTTTGGCAAATATTGCTTCAAGGGATAACTGTTCGTCTGTAGCGTACACTAAAGTATCCAGCGCATGGTCAGACAAGCGGCAGTGATGCTGGTGAAAGTAGGTTACACGGTCCCGCAAGGCTCTCAAGAAAGCATCGTAGGTAGTGATCGCGTTTTCGACACGCTTTTCGAGTTTGGTAACATAGGTAAGAAAATTCGGATGGTCGATTTGTAACGCTTTGTCAGGTCGGAAGGTCGGCAAGACCCGAAAACGTTGCTCTGTTTGGCTTAATTGGTGATGATAGTGAAGATCATCGACTGGATCATCTGTGGTGCAAACGATCTCGACTTTACTGCGAGCAATCAAAGCTCTTCGAGTAAAGTCTTTTTGCTGCAATTTTTCGTTGCATAGCGTCCACAAGGTTTCGGCATTTTCTTCAGTAACGGGAAGATCGATCGCAAAAAATCGCTTTAATTCTAAATGAGTCCAACTGTAAAGGGGATTTCCCACCAATTTTGGCACTGTTTGACACCATGCCAAAAATTTTTCATAATCACTGGCATTGCCGGTGATCGCTTCTTCTGGTACGCCACAAGCGCGCATCAAGCGCCATTTGTAATGATCGCCACTTAGCCATGCCTCGGTGATAGTTTTAAAGGGCCGATCCTCATAGATTTCTTTCGGGTCTAGGTGGCAGTGGTAATCAATGATCGGCAGCTCTTTGGCATATTCATGGTAAAGGGTTTGAGCAATTTCATTTGGCAATAAATAGTTTTCATTTAAAAACATGTCGAACCTCTTTTCTTTGATTATAGTGTCACGCCATTTTTAAAGATGGCGATCTCACGAACGTTGTTGGCTTCATTACGCGTCGATTTTCCACTGGCAGTATCGATGATCGCTTGAATAAAGTCTTCCAGCACGACCTCCATCGGCTCTTCCAACAAGCGACCGGCGTTGAAATCCATCCAGTGGGGTTTCTTATGGTAAATCTCTTGATTCGTGGCAACTTTCATGGTCGGCACATAGGCACCAAATGGCGTGCCGCGACCCGTGGTAAATAAGACGAGTTGGCAATCGGCAGAAGCCAGTGCAGAAGCGGCAACAAGGTCGTTTCCTGGACCTTCCAGCAGGCTCAAGCCTGGCTTACGGAGTTTCTCCCCATATTTTAAGACATCGACGACAGCGGAAGTCCCAGATTTTTGGGTACAGCCTAATGACTTATCTTCTAGTGTTGTGATGCCGCCTGCCTTATTGCCAGGAGAAGGATTTTCATAGACCGGTTCACCGTAAGCAAGAAAATAATCTTTAAAGTCGTTGATTAGATGGAGGATTTTTTCAAAGGTTGCTTCATCTTGTGCACGCGCCATCAAGACTTGTTCAGCGCCAAACATTTCGGGTACTTCCGTCAAGACCGTACTGCCACCTTGAGAAACTAAAAAGTCAGAAAATGCCCCCAACAAAGGGTTGGCGGTGATCCCAGAAAACCCGTCGGAACCCCCACATTTCAACCCGATCTTTAGCTCACTCAAGGGAACGGCTTCTCGTTGATCTTCTTTTGCTGCTTCCAGTAATTCTTCTAATAAGCTTTCGCCGACCGCAATTTCATCGTCGCTTTCCTGTGCTACCATAAATTTGACGCGCTTTGGATCGTAGTCACCCAGGTTTTTCTTAAACTCGGAAACGGTGTTGTTCTCACAACCTAAGCCAAAGACCAAGACGCCACCGGCATTTGGATGATGCACCGCATCAATTAAAATTTGACGAGTGTTTTGATGATCTTGGCCTAACTGGGAGCAGCCGTAGGGATGTTTAAGGATCGTAATATGATCAAACGTGCCAAGATCTGGATGATTCTTCTTGAAGTTTTCAACAATGATCTCTGCGATGCCATTGATGCAACCAACTGTTGGTACGATCAGTAAATCATTCCGAATCCCAACTTTGCCATTCGCCCGACGGTACCCTTGGAACGTCGCAGCCCTTTTTGGATAACGGACGGGATGCAAATCGGGGGCATAGGTGTATGCTAAGGTACCAGAAAGGTTGGTTTTGACATTGTGGGTATGCAACCATTGGCCGGTTTTAACGTCAGCTAAGAGATGTCCAATGGGATAGCCGTATTTGATCACGTCTTGTGATTGTGCTAGATCTTTGAGGGCGATTTTGTGTCCTTGCGGAATATCCTCAAAAAGGGTGATCGTTTGGCCTTCAAATGCAAGGGTCGTTTTAGCAGCTAGTGGTTTTAATGCGACTGCGACATTGTCTTTAGGGTGCAATTTCAATAGTTGCGCGGGCGTTTCTGTTAATGTGGTGGACATAAAGATTCTCCTTTATTTCAAACTTGGCTCAGGGGTGTCAATCGACGCAAGTAACTGGCGTGGTCCGTCTTGTTTTAGACAAGCGCACATTTCATTGATCGTCTCTGTCATGAAGCTCAGGTCTGCATGCCAAAGTTGCTCATTTTTTAATAGAGTGGCGATCTGTTCTTCTGCTGGTAATTGTTTCACTTGCTGAAATATGGTTGTCACTAGCTCATCATCTTGAAAGGGTCTTGTGAGATAGAAAGTCAGTAATCCTGCCAATGCGGCAGTGATTCGTTTTGGTACCTGCTGGTTTTGTTGGACATAACGAGTTAAGACTGGTTGAAGACGCGCACGGAATTTTGAAACACTGTTTAAAGCGATCGATTGCAGCTGATGCTTCACATAAGGATTTCTGAAGCGTTCTTTGATTTGTTCCGCATAAGCTGTAAGCTGTGCTTTAGGCAAATCAAGCATTGGAATCAACTCTTCCTGAAAAAGACCATCCAAAAAGGCTGCAAAATCACGGTCGTTCATTACTTCTTCAACCGTTTCTAAACCAGCTAAAAGACCAAGTGGAACCATCGCCGTATGAGGACCATTTAATAAATGTACTTTTTGTTCACGGTAAGGGGTCATATCTTCTGTCACGATCACATTCAACCCAGCTTCTTGCAAGGGGAGCTTTTCAGCTACGCCGCTTCCTTCGATCACCCATAACATAAAGGGTTCTGCAGTGACCATTACGGCATCCTCATAGCCAAGAATCTCTTGGTATTGTGCCACTTTGTCGCGAGGATATCCTGGAACGATCCGATCGACTAAGCTACAGCAGAAGGTGTTTTCTTTTTCTAACCAGTTGACGAAGTCTGACTCCAAAGACCATAATGCGGCATATTGTAAGACGATCTCTTTTAATTTTTCCCCATTCCGATCGATCAATTCGCAAGGAATGATCAAAAATCCCGGTTTTTGTCGTTGAAAACGACGATACAAAAGGGCGGTCAGTTTTGCAGGAAAACTGTGGGGAGGGGTATCGTGCAAGGAATCCTCTGGGTGAAACGCAATACCTGCTTCCGTCGTATTAGAAACGATGATCTCGAGTTGCTCATCTTCGGCTAAAGCAAGATAGTCTTCCCATTGCTGATAAGGATTTAACACTTGATCGATAGTGGAGACGACTTCAAATGTTTGAGATAAAGCGCCATCGACAAGTCCTTCTAAGATAACAGTGTAGAGATTTTCTTGTTGTGCCAACAGCTCTTTCAAGCCGTGATCGATCGGCTGTACCACAACGGCACTGCCGTTAAAAAGACCTTGCTTGTTCATTTGCTGCAGCTGCCAGTTAAAAAAGCCCCGCATAAAATTGCCTTCCCCGAATTGAATTACTCGGGCTGGATAAGTTTGATGGGTTTGTTCGGTAATTTTTTTCATAGAATCCTCCTTAAAAAATAGTTATGCACACGTTAACATTTTTGCGTAAGCACTCTTGAAAACAAGAGGCTTACAGCGATTGACGAATGATTAACGAGGTATCAAAGAAATGTTGTTTCTCAACTACTTGATTGGCAAATGCTTGCAACAGCAGAGTTGCTGCCAATTGACTCATTTCATAAACTGGTTTGCGGATCGTTGTTAATGGGGGATACGTATAGGGAGAAAAAGAACTATCATCAAAACCGATGATACCGATCTCCTCTGGGATCTTTCGTCCTGCTTGATGACAGGCATTGATCGCACCGATCGCCATATCATCATTGGCGCAAAAAATCACTTCAGGTGGTTCAGGTAAAGCGAGTAGTTGCTGGGCACCCAGCTGACCACTTTCCAAAGAGTAGTCGCCAGCTACGAAGTATTCTTTCGGGCAGACAAGCTGCTTTTCTTGAATCGCTTTCATAAATCCTTTACGACGCTCTCTAGCGGAACCAAAGGAAGCGATCCCTTCAATCATGGCGATCTTTCGAAAGCCTTGTTCAAGCACATAGGTGATCATTTGATAGACCCCTTGGGCATCATTACTAGTGACATTCATCAAGGTTGCATCCTGCAATTGACGATTCAAAACGACGATGGGAATGTTTTTCTTTGAAAGAGCAGCAATAAAGCCGTCATCCCGATCACTTTGACTCATCACGATCGCTCCATCTAAACGATTCGGCTCTTCATCAAATGTATCGGATTGCAATAATTCATGAACCGCTAAAGTATATTCGGATGGTAGGGTATCATTGATTCCTTTGATCACTTCGACTAAAAAGCTATCGGAAGTACCAATGGATAGATGAGAAAAATAAAGACCAATGATATAGGATTTTTGATTCACCAGACTTTTGGCATTGACATTGGGCACATAGTGTAAAGATTCAGCGATGGCTGCGATCTTCTTTTTTGTTTCTGGCTTAATTAATGGGCTATCGTTTAACGCACGAGAAACAGTTGTATGTGAAACACCAGCGACTTTGGCGATATCTTTGATCGTGACCATAGAAAACCTTCTTCCTTTTTGCTTGATTCAAGCATAGCTTGTTCCCACGAGAATGTCAATACACCAAGGATGCACACGTGAAACATTTTTCAAAATAACATAGGAACTTTTTCTGGGATGTGCTAGTATAAAAGAAGATAGTTAGGTAATGGGAGGGAGTCTATGAAATTCTTTTTAAGCTATCATCAAACGTCCAACTTGTTCTATAAAATTTTCATTTGGGTCTCTTTGATTGGTAGCGCTTTAATTATCGGCTTTAGTGGAGTCATTTATCATCGAACGTATCAAAACATTCAAGAAACCTTTTTGCAAAGTCAACATAATTTGGTCAACCAAGTCAAAGAAAATCTGGATCAAAAAATTCAGATGGTGGAGTATGCCTTTTCTACATATAGCAGTACTCAAAGTTTTTCCGATACGATGGAACAGCCGTTTTCCGTGACGAATTATCGACAAGTGCGCGAGATCAATTCGCAACTGGCTTACATTGGTGTGATGGGGATCGAAAACGCCAGCTACCAATTGGTGAATTTGAATCAGCATTGGAAAATCGAAGAAGGCTCCTTAAAACAGATCGATGATACAGAATTCGCTGCTTTTCAAGCGCTGATCGACAACCAACGCTACTTGTATTGGTTGCCAGAAGACGGTTATTTAAAAATGGTAATGACGTTGCCTGTGTTTCGGCAGGAAACCACTGCTTTGGGGATCGCTGAAATCCAAGACCATACCATTGCGCAGTTGGTGGCAGATCATGATGATTCCTTTCTGAATATTTTTCATGCGGATGGACAACTACTTTTCGATAATGGTGAAGTGATCGATTCTGACTTACACGAAACAATGGTCGCAGCTGCCCACGGCGATGGCATCTTCACTGACAAAGAAAACAACAAGTATGTGGTCACACAATCGGATTACAATCAGTGGTATCATGTGATCCGTCTGGCGCCAGCCAGTGTTTCGCAAGCAATTCGTGAGTTAAGAAGCGGTTTGATCGTGATTGGTAGTCTATTGATTTTCCTGTTTTTATTAGTATCTTATCGCATTGCGATCGTGGCTACTTCACCCATCAATCGGATCGGAGAGCTTTTAAAGCCCAAAAAACAAGGTCAAAAATTAGAAGTCAATCAATTGATTTCCGATATCGACCAAGTCTTGCATCAAAACCATGATCTTGCTGTTAAAGTTGAACACCAAAAGCCCGAGTTAGAATCCTTGTTTTTATTAAACTTGTTTCGCGGCTGTATCTCAGAAGCAGATATTCACTTAAAACTGTCACAATTTGGGTATGAAGTATCCGAAACGGAACACTTTGCCGTATTACTGATTCAAATCGATGATTTGTGTGGGCGAGAAACATCGACCAGTGATATTTTCTTGCTTGCCATTGAGAATCTCGTTTCTGAGATCATTCCGGCGAATTTGCGTTTTCAGCCAATCATCTCTAGTCAAGAAACCCAAGGAACGATATTAAAACTTCCGAAAACGATTGATCAAAAACAAGTATTGACCTATTGTCAAAAGATCCATCAAGCGGCAAAAGACTATTTAAGAATTAAAATAAGTTGTGGGGTCTCACAATCCTACGACCGCCTCGTAGAAACCAAATTAGCGGTTGATAACGCCAAAGAAGCCTTGCACTATCGAATGAATTTAGGGGAAGAAGTCATTATCTTTTTTGACGACATTGCGGCACAATTGGACAATAACGCGATCGTTCAATACCCTAGAGAAGCAGAAAGTACCTTTTTGGATGCGATGCGTAGTGGGGAGCTAGCGACTATCAAAGCGAGTTACACGGAAGTTGTACGGGAAATCATCCATGAAAATAAAAATCCGTTGACGATTGAAAGCGCCTTGTTTAAGTTGATCAACAGTATCGTTCAGCTAGGGCAACTCTTAGGAGCAGATCATACCAGCTTGCAAAATAGTCGTAAAGTTTATCAATCCGTGCTCAACCAAACCAGCTTAGTCAAAGTTGAGCAAAGCATCTATCAAGAGTTAGTTTTACCTATCGTTGAAACGACACAAGCCAAAACAGATCGAGAAATTCGCTCCTTGTCTGAAAAGATGGTCTTGATCGTACACCAACAATACGATCAGGATCTTTCCTTAGATAGCATTGCTGAGCAGTTGCATTATAATGCCAATTACTTAAGTAATGTGTTTAAAAAGGAATTATCCATCAATTTTGCCGATTACTTACAAAATTATCGGTTGCAAATCGCCAAAAAATGGTTGCGGGAAACGGATATGACGATCAAGGAAATCGCCGCTAACCTTCAATATACTAACTCTCAAAACTTCATCCGCTTTTTCAAAAAGAAAGAACAGATGACGCCCGGAGAGTATCGCAAACGTTCCAAAGAGTAAATATCCACCCGTGAAACGGGTGGCTTTTTAACAGCCCTAGAAGGGCTCACCACTCGCTAGCCCCTTAAAAGGGGCTTTTTAAATGACCACCAAC
>NZ_VHIL01000025.1:0-25791 GCF_006491895.1 Enterococcus sp. OL5 | reverse complement strand
GTTCGTTTGCTTGCTTTGTTCAGTTTTCAAAGGTCTACCGTGCTGTGTTAGCAACTTTTATATCATATCAGAGCGACGTTTGATTGTCAACTCTTTTTTTAAAAGTTTTTTTCGCTCGTTGTTTTTCAACTTCGTAGCGGCTGTCTCAGCGACTTTATTAGAATAACAAATGATTTGTTATTTGTCAACAACTTTTTTCAATTAATTTTGTTGGTGTATCAACCTCGATTAACTATTTTAAAATTGCGACTTCGTTATAATATCATCTGTTTCATTTTTGGTCAAGTCTTTTTTGAAGTTTTTTCAAAAGCTTTTTTGACCCGCTGGCTCAATTGCCAACGTTGAATACTTTATCATTCTAAGAATGAAAGAGCAAGCTTTTTTCTGAAATATTTTCAACTAAGTCGAGATAAACAAAAAAACTACCCAAAATAGGTAGTTTAATCAATATCGATCGTACGAAAACGGATCTGATTTTGATCGTCTCGTTTTAAGGTTGTTTCTTCTTTCAGATAAGAAAACTTCTTCTCATTGATCGCTGGATTCTCAAGCATTTCTTCATAACCCGCAAAAATATCATGGATATATTTTTTATAAGCTTTTTTCTTTTTGATTCTTTTCTTCATTTGGCACCGTCCTTTACGTGCTTATCTTAGCAAGCCGAAAGGATTCTGACAACCATTATCCGCATTTTCATACCAAAAATTCACTTTGACACAACTATTCCATTAATTCTGCCAAGTGACACTCACGGAATAGAATGTTTAGCTTGCGGTCAAACGTTTTTGAAAAGCCAATCGCTCTCCGTTCGGAAAAGGGAATGTTACCTCTCCTTTGTATTGATAGCCAGCTGCTTGGATATTCTTTTGCATACCAATATTGGCTTTATACGTATCTATACGTAAATCAACGATTCCTTGCTCTAATGCAACCACTTCAAGAGCTTGCAGCAATTTGGCGCTTAACTTTTGCCCTTTAAAATGAGAACTGACAACGACGCGATGGATGGATAGATATGGACCGTTTCCTTCCCACCCTGCGCCGGTAATTGCATTGTAGACAGGATCATCACCAGAAACCAACGCGGCAGACGCTGCGATTTTTCCATCTTTCACCAACACATAGCTTTCACCGTTGGCAATATCTGCTTTGATTTGATTTTCTTTAGGACCGTACCCATCTTGCCATTGCGGAGATCCTTGTGCTTTTAAGAAAGCAATGCCTTCTTCAAAAAGCACCATCAACTCAACCAGATCTTCCTCCGTTGTTTTACGAAACTTCTCCATTAAAAACTCCTTTCTTCTATAAAAAGAAGCGAACAGTAAAGCATTCAAAATCGTTCTTAATCAATCGTTTTTAATTTCCCATGAAACTCACTGATTGATTGATAGCCTTTTTCTTTCATGATCGCTGCTAATTCTTTCGTCAATCGTTCAAAAATCGCCGGCCCTTCTTTTTGCAACTCTGTGCCGATCTGCAACATAGAGGCGCCACACAATAAATGCTCATACGCATCTTGACCATTACGAATCCCACCAGTACCAATAATTTTGATTTCTGGCTTGAGGCGTGTATAGAAAGCCCGCACATTGGCTAATGCCGTCGGTTTCACATATTCTCCTCCTAGACCACCAAACCCATCTTTTGGTTTGATGACTACCGAGTCAGTAGCAGGATCGATGAATAAAGCATTCCCAATACTGTTGATTGAATTGATGTAGGTTAACGGATACTTGTTTAATATCTTAGCCATCTCATCAAAGTGAGCCAAATCAAAGTATGGCGGCAATTTGACACCTAAAGGTTTTGTGAAAAAACCAAAGACTGTTTCCAGAATTTGATCGGTCAAAGGAAAATCATAGGCAACTTGGGGTTTTCCTGGCACGTTTGGACAAGAAAGATTTAACTCTGTGATTCCGTCAAAATCACTTTCTTGGATTTTCTTCAACAACTCAATGTTTTCAGCCACGCTCATACCAGCGACAGAGAAAAAGAAGGGCGCTTGCTGGGTCATTTCCTGCTGTTTTTTGATGGCATAGTCTAAGTAGTAGTCCACCCCTAGATTTGGTAATCCCATCGAATTGATGCTTCCTAACGGTAAATCGGTATAACGTGGTTCTGGATTTCCGGCACGCGCTTCTAGTGTTGCACTCTTCGTGACAAATGCCCCAGCTGCTGACGCTGCTAATTCATCTAATTCCTCGATCGTCATACAATGGACTCCTGAGGCATTCATAAACGGATTTTTATATGTAAATTTCCCAAAATTCGTAGCTAACATTGATTCATTCCTCCAATCTTTTCAACTAGTTTACCGTTTCATTTCTGAAAATGCAACGATGTCTTTGAGTGGGACAGGTTTTAGAAGGAGCAACCTCTGTAATCAGAGTAGCAAATCAAAAAAACCATATCCATACAGCTTGTTAAAACTTACTGAATAAATATGGTTTTGAAAACAATCTGTTTATATTGTACTCAAATGTTTTTTTAGAGCATGATCATGATTTTATTAAAGCTTTCACTTCTATTTACCGCTAAATCAAATGCTCTTTGAAGATCCTCTAATGGAAAGCGATGGGAAATCATATGACTGACACTCAAGCGTCCGCTTTCTAAAAAGGTGATTGAATCAAACCATTCTTTACCTGGGAAAGGTGCAGAATAACTATTCCAAAAACCCTTAATGGTTAATTCACTGCGAAAGATTTTTTCAAATGCTCGTTGTCTAATCAAAACATCAGAATAAGCGATCCCTTGAAATCCAATTTTCCCGCCTTTTTTTGTCACTAAGAGACATTGTTCTTCGGTTATTTTAGTACCTGCACATTCCATTGCAATATCCACGCCTAAACCATCCGTCATTCGGGAGATCTCAGTTTCAAGATCTTGAAGACTAGGATTAATCGTATCGGTGACACCTAAATCTATTGCTTGTTCCAGTTTCTCTGATTGAATATCAATGCCAATGATCGTTTTCACACCCGCAATTTTTAACCATTGGATCGTCAGCAATCCAATCGTTCCTAACCCAAAAACTGCAACGACATCGCCCACTTTAGGTTCGATTCCATAAACACCATGCGCTGAGACAGCAAGAGGCTCAATCATGGCCGCTTCTTCAAACGACAACTTAGTCCCTATTTTCACGATATTGCTCGCTGGCACGGATACGTACTCTGCAAATCCCCCAAACCGTTGTGATCCCATCATGATATAGTCCGTACATAATTGATACTTCCCGATAGCACAGTATGCACAGTTACGACAAGGAATAAACGGGACAACAGCGACCCGATCGTCTTTTTTTAAATGATGAACAGAACGACCAACTTTTACAATAGTCCCAGCCATCTCGTGCCCCATGATCATGGGTAACTGATATTTCCAGCCTTTACTCATTTTGTGGATATCTGATCCACAGATTCCTGAAGCTTCAACTTTTACAATCACTTCATTCTGATGGCATTGTGGGACATCCATTTCTCGAATCTCAAATTCATTCAGTCCAATTAAGAAACCAGCCCTCATCTACTCTCCTCCAATCTTCATTCATGGGATTCATAGGTAACGTTTGTTTTGTCAGTATAATATTCATAGCCCTGCTGGAGAAGCGCTTGCGAATGTAAATGCACATAAGCATTTGTTTCTAGTCTTTCCAGATAATCATTTGCAAAAGCCAAATTAGTGGCTCCAACAATTACCCCATGTTCTCGCAATAACATTCCATAAGGTAGTTTTGCTTCATTTGTCACCATGTTTTGAGAGTAGTCACCAACCAAGTGTGCTAACTTTTCAGTTGTTGCAGGTGCATAATCCAAACAACGGATCGTAGCCGGTCCGAAACGAAGGTTTTCACAGACGATGGGCATGTCAGTCCCTATACAACTGTAAACCATCAAATTTAATGGATGAGCATGAATCACTGCTTTGATCCGTGGATCTGAGTGATAAAAACTCATATGCATATTGATTTCCCTGGTCAAGTGACCAGTACCTTCGATGAGGGATAGTTTCTTATCTACCAAAAGAATTTGCGCTGCCTCTAATTCCCACAGATACTGAACAGATGCCAAAGTAGGTGTCATCAAGAGATGATCTTCTGAAACTTTTATAGAAATATTGCCACCAGCAGCATCCGTTAGCTTCCTGTCAAATAAAGATTTGGCAATCTTACATATGAATTTCCTTTCTTCTAAATAATCCATCGGGTTCCTCCTGTCTAAAACGTAAATATTTTTCAATCAATCCATATTTCCCAAGAAACATAATATCTTCAACAATTTCTAAATATTCTTCACTTCTTACAAGAGCAACGAAGAAAACAAAAGTCACTTGAAAATAATCCTCAGATCCGTAAGAGATTTTTTGTTTATTCGTCAAGAGGCTAATCGTGCTACGGTGGACATTTCCCCGATTGTTCGCATGAGCTAAAGCAACACCTTCACTTATTACGATATAAGGTCCATTTTGTTTCACATTTTCAACGACTTCTTCTACATAGCTCTGCTCAATACACTCGTTTTGTGTCAACACTTTCCCTGCTAAGCGTAAAGAATGCTCCCAAGAACATTTTTGGTCGATTCTGATAACATGCGAATTTAACAAGTAATCATGCAATTTTCTTTGTGGTTGTTGGACAAATTGATCAAATTTTTCTTCAGTCTCTTCTTCATTAATCGTAAACAAACGGTCAACCGTCTTTACTATTTTTTGGATATCTTCTTGAGTCACAAAAGGTGTTATCCTTAAAACATCCTCTTCCAAAAAAGGCAAAGGATCAGCAGTTAAGATTAAACGATTGGCTTTTTGACGGAAGCACATCTTACGATAAGTAGCAAGTGTTAGCACATTCATAATTTTGAACTGCTTGTATCGACTTATTTTCATAGCAATCATTTTCGCTATCGATAAATTTTCACACACGATCCAGATATCGATTTTGCTCATCTTATATTCTTGTCGGGTTAAGGCAGTTGCGATATGAATAGCGATCGTAGTAATAAATGATTCATTGAAGGATCGGGACAGGTAGTTTTCAATGACACCACTATTAGCCCTTACAGCTACGATAATATCCATAAACTGATGCCGCAAAAGACCGATATTTTCAATATCCAAAATAATGTTCTCTTCTTCAATAATTTGTAAGTGATTGTATAGATCAGAAATTAAGTCAAATTCGTACTTTAGAGTCGTCCCTAAATCTTCATCAATTTTATTCAGAAAATAGATGACCAAATTATACAATTCAGCATCCTTCACATTTTTTCGCTTTTTCAAATGACAAAATTCTGCTATTGCCTGTTTGTCTTCGAAAGAGATCGTTCGATCAAATCTTTTTTCAATTTGATCGATGAGTATGCTCAGGTTTTCCGACATAACGACAAATTTGGGAGATTCACCTTGTTCTTTGCGGGGCATATTGATAACGATAAAAATATAGACGAAAAGATCAAACTGCTGATACTTTTCTGCATACTTTAACTCGTTAAAAATGAATCCCAGAAAGTCTAAACACTCCATTGACCCGTCAAATGACCGAAGGATTTGCATCCCGACATAATTGATGTATCCTTTTGCGTCTATATTTTCTAAAAACAATGTAAACAAATACTCTCTTTTCTCCGATTGATTCATCTTAAGGATAACCCCTTCGCCCCTAAGCGTTTCGATATATTTACTCATGATCACTTCTTGCTTTTTCAACGTATTGATATCGCGGATGATTGTTAATCGACTGACGTAAAACAAATCAGCAAAATGATCCATCGTAAGAACATCTTCTGTTATCAATAAATTGATCAGAAGTAATGTGCGTCTTTCATCAGGATTCAAGGAATAGTCGTAAGGGGACAATTCTAAAACAAGCTGATAAGCTTCTGACAAATCAAGTTCATCAGGAACCTGTAAGTATCCGCTTTCAATTTTCACTTGCGGCATATCGTGAGTATTTAGAAACGAGTTCAAGACTTTGATTTCACTCGTGAATTTCTTTGGCGAGAGATTCAAGTTTTTATAAAGTTGCTCCAATCTAATTTTCGTTATTTTGTTATATAGTAGGAGATAGATGATTTCAGCAGTAATTTTCCTCACAGCACTCCTCCTTAATGAATAGACAAATTCTCTCTTAGAAAATCAACAAGTTTTTCAGGTTCACACTTGCTTAATTGAACAATAAAATTTCGAGATTGGATGCTTAAAATCAATTTTTGAAGAAATTCAATATAGGTATGCTCATCTTTTAGTGCCATGCAAAATACATGTTCGACTGCTAAGTCATCTACTTGCGTATCCATCTGTTTAAAAGTCACAGGCTTTTTTAGTCTTGCGTAACAGACAGAAGATTCTTTCACAGAGAGATCAAAGGTATGCGGAATCGCAACTGGCGGGTCAACTGGCAGACCAGTAGGAAAATGATGTTCGCGTTCGATACAAGACTCGATAAAACTATTCCCGACGAGCCCTTCGTTAAGCAGTTCAAGTCCGCATTGTTTAATCACTTCTATATTGGAGCGCTCATTCAATTCGATTGCTTTAAATTTCATACACTATTTCTCTCCCACTAAGCCATTTATTTTATCAACAATTCGTTTATTCATTTGGTCAATTACCCAACGATTCGATGAAATAAGCTGATTATAATATTTGCTAAATTGTAGCCCCAGAAACTATCTGTCACAACCCCTTCCACAGGTACACCGGTCGCATTCATCATTTCGGTTGCTTCAGGTGCAAAGGTGTTTGTTCCAATTAGAACGATAACTAAGAAGAAAAAGCCAGTGACAAGCGTTCGAAAAAGATTGCCATTTGATGCTACTGCTAGTAGTGGAATCATATATACGATTACTGTTAAAACACCAACTGGAAAATAATGCATACCAGGGATAATAAATGCTAAGAATATTGCTATCGGAATCAGAATCACTGTCGTTGTGATCGCTGTCGGATCTCCAAGACCAAGAGCAATGTCCATGCCGATATATAATTTTTTCCCTTCGCCAATATGTTTCTTCATAAATTCTTTGGCAGCTTCCCCGATCGCAGTCAAGCCTTCCATCATAACAGAAACCATTTTGGGTATCAGTACTAGTACTGCTGAAACTCCAACCCCCATAGAAATCGCTACCGTAAATTCTTGGCGTGTCAATACGCCTAGAAAAGTTCCGACCAACAAACCGATAACTGCTGGATCTCCAAAAAAACCAATTTTACTTTCGACTTTTTCCAAACTGATATCGATTTTGTTAAGACCAGGAATCAGATCAATCAATTTATTTACTAATAGTCCAAAAGGATAAGCGAAAGTAATAAATGAAAATGTCGTACAAGTCGTGCCTTCCATTCCGTAATACGCCTCCCATCTTGGAGCAAACCACTGAGCCACGAATAAAGTGACAATTGATAAGCCAACCGTAACAGTCAAACCTAGCCAAAAACTATCAAACAAGGCATACGCTAATGCTCCAGGAATCAAAAAATGAATATAGTTCCAAATGTCGACATTCATGACCGTTGTCCATTTCAAAAGAATAAACAATACATTTAATCCCACGATCATCAAAATAGCAATCGCTGCAAAAGGTACTGACCACGAAGCCGCTCCCACAGCAGCCCAGCCAACATCCATCGTGGTATATCCTGATCCCATTTCCTGATAATAATCGATGGCTGGTTGCAAGGAAGTACCCAGGAGTCCTACAACAAGCCCCAACCCTTGAAAGCCGATGCCGACTAAAAGCCCAGTTTTAAGTGCTTTGCCAATTTTCATCCTAAAGACACAGCTTAAAATAAAAATGACAACGGGTAGCATAACCGATGCCCCCATATCCATGATGTTTTGAATAACTGATAATACAGCTTCCATTTTTATCCCCCTTTTATAATTCGATGGCACTCTTCAACGATTTTCTGCGCGGTCTGCTCTTCGTTGATTCCCGATATCAAACTGAAAACAGGAAGAATCGGTACTTTTACTGGCTTGACATATCGAGTAGTCACCAAGATTAAATCCACTGTTTCTGCTTTTGAGGGAATTTGATTAATATTCCCTTTGGCGATGGAAGCCTGAATGTTGCTCTGAGCTAAGATTTGTTTGACTTTCTCTTGAACAACCGTGGACGTGGCGATCCCACTACCACAAGCAATATAGATCTCAATTTTTTTATTCATTTTCTCTCTCCTCCTTTCCTTACTCTATTTTTGAGATTTCAATAAAGAATGAATTTTATACTCTTCTTCTGGTAGTAAAACGACTTTTAACGCCTTCCCTTCTCTCGTCAATTCGATGGCCTGATTGATGTCAGCTAAAGGCAAAACATGAGAAATAATTTTTTCAGCTGGAAACTGATCAGATAAGGATAAATGGAAAGATTTTTCGACTTGAATACTATTTGCACCATAATGACCATAAATCCAGAGATTGTTATAATGAACTGCATTCGTATCTATAGGCGTTAATTGATTCTTTGCTACACCACCAAAAAAGACGACAATTCCACATTTTCTAGCCATAAAAATACTTTGTTGCTGTGCTTCTATTGATGGATTAGCTGAAATCACTTTATGTGCGCCATGTCCATTCGTATACTCTTTCACCTTTTCTACAGGATCTTCTTTGGAAGAATCGATCCTATGATCTACATTAAACGCTTCCATAAGAGCTAGTCTGTCAGCATTTTTATCAATCACGATTACCTTGCTTGCTCCGCGAATCCTTGCTAGAATCGCTAAAAAGACCCCAATTGGACCTGCACCAATAATGACGACCGAATCGCCTAACGAAACCTGAATATTCTCCATGCATGCATAAGTGGAGGATAAGGGTTCAGCTAATGTTGCCGCGATAGGCTCTCGTCCTTCTGGCACTTCAAAAATCGCTCCTCGTTCTACTCTTGTTGCACTATATGCTATATACTCTGCAAAACCGCCTTGAAGATCGGTATAACTTTCAGCTTCCGTACAACATTCGTGCTTCCCATTACGACAATTTTCGCAACGTAGGCAATGAGCCATAGGGTATACATAAACCATCTGCCCTCTTTGATACTTCGTCACATTTTCATCAATTTCGACGATCTCACCAACGATTTCGTGTCCATAAATATGAGGGTAGCGCCCCGCTTTTGAATCGGTCAGCAAATTGCGAATATCAGAGCCGCACAGACCAACTGCCTTAACCTTCAATAGAAAACCTCCCTCTGGACAGCAGGGTCGCTCTACTTGTTCATAGCGAATATCTCCTGGTCCATACATCAACGCAGCCTTCATTTTTTTCACAAATGTTCAACTCCATTCATTCTTTCTTGTTTTACATGTTCATTGTAAGGTGCGTCGGATGTACCTCACAAGTAACACTTTTTGCATTTCAAGTTCTATATTTGTTACTTGAATGAGAAAATGTTTGTGAAAAACCAAGAACGATTTTTCCTTCTTGGAACTATTTTGAAGCCAGGTAAAAACAAAAAAGCCTCTTAACAATGAGCCAAGAGGTTTTGGTGAAGCAAACTATTCTATTTATGAGTATTTAAAACTATAGGTAGCTCATCACTTCTTCCATTCGAACGGATGAATGAACTAAATTGAGCCGATCCTCGTAGGAAACTTTCCTCGGTCTTGGTTTCAATATGCGACCTCAGTAAGGAGAAATTCTCAAGTGTTACTCGATGATACTTGCGTTTTCCATCGAAAGCGTACAATTCAAATCATTTCAAATGATAAGACACTTGAATAGGAGTTTTTTAATTGACTTTTCAACTTTTTTTTAAATTGAAAACGAATAAACACATACTATATACATACAAATTTTTTACCTATCAAGTGAATTAAACCTTTTTCTTTGATACCTCAACACTCCAGTATCTCCGATGACGTATAATTTGTATTTTCCATACCCTACTTTAAATTCTAATCTTTCGCCACTTGCGATTTCAAATAAAAGATAATAGGTAATGGATTGATTCGTAAAGCCGTTTGCAGCAATATTCGTGCTACTAGTCATTCGTTTGTCTACTAGCGTGGCAAGTACTGCCACTTCTGGCGTAGATTGATCCTTTAAGAATTCGACAATATGATATAAGATAACTGCGACGAAAATAAAAGCAAATAAAGTAAACAGAAAATCCACAAAATACACTCCTTTTTGTTTTTTATGATCAAGGAAATCAAGCAAATCATTTTTACAACTTAAATATAATTATACATTAATTCAATTAATTAATCTCGAACCTCTAATAAAAATATGTTACTTGCTAAATGATTGACCGAAACTGTAGTTTGGCTATCGTTTTCCTATATGTATGGTTGCATAGAACACATTTGTATATTTGTTAACCAAGAGTCAGTTGATAGGATAAAATCACATGACCTTTGAAAAAGCATTCCTAGAATCATCCTTCTTCATTCTACATTGACTCCTTAAGGAAAATTCATCGTATCCCAAAGCCTCTGACTAAATTCAGTAACGTTTATTTAGACATGTTTTCTGGGATGCACCTTAAGGTTATCAATGTGGATGAATAAGAATTTAATCTGTGCTCTCTTTTTGTCAAAATGATCGAAGGTTTATAGAAAGTATTACTATTTCGGCAAAGTTAAATACTAACTCACTTTGAGTTGTCATATGAATGGAAAATACTTTGAACTTTCAGGTTAAAAATATATGATTTTCTTTAATGCTTTTAGTAAAAAAGCATAACTTTTTCACCAAGTAACTGTTTATTTAAGAAAGTATTCTATAAAAAAACTCTTCTACCAACTTTTTCAAAGTTAATAAAAGAGTTCTGTGTTTATATCCTCATTTTGCCAACTGTCCACCACCTAAGAAAACAGCTTATTCCAACTAGTTAACAAATATGAAACACCATTGTATGATTGAAAATCCTTAACGAATCCCCAAAGCAATCCGTGCATAACGACTCATTTTATCAGTCGTCCATGCGGGATACCAGACTAGTTTTACTTCTGGATTTTTGACTTCTGGAATATCGCTTAATGCTTCGTGTATCGATTCAGTCAATACGTCGGCTAAGGGACAGCCCATTGTTGTTAAGGTCAAGTGCTGTTATATCAGCATTTCTATCGCTTTTTCCTGCGTTAAAGCGATAGTGTTTCTTCGATTCCAGCACATCTTAGAAGCCAATATTCTGTTCTTTTTATTAACTTTTGTAGATTCATTATACCTCAAAAAATGGTTAAACTGTCCCTTAAAACAGCTTGGACTACATACTTAATGAGGATTTTTTTACGCATCTTGTCTGTAGTCCAATTAAATTTTCTCAAAAAAACAAGCAATTCAAAAGTGCAAATATTTTCAGAAATACACCCTTAAATACAGCTCAAAATCATCGTTAATTTTTCATTTTTTATAACAAAGATGCAGGTTTTGAAATTGACGAATCATATTTTAATAAACGAACCTTCTCTTGTCCTTAGGAATTAAATCTATCAATGAAATTGCTGAAGGATAGTATTTTTGCATATATTCCTTTGCACCTAGTATATTGGCATCTTCAGAAGCGTATAATTCTTCTTTTAATTGCCCCATATCTATTACAATACTTCTACTTAGAACTTTGACCGCATCTGTAAATTCTTTATCTTCATGAAAAGTATCGTAAAAATTGGCAAGATGATTACAAGTAACTACTCCATCTGTAATAAAGTTTAGTAAAGCTTTCTGGATGTCCATATTTACTTACTCCAGTCTGTTTTTTAGAATACTTCTTTCCATAAAACTATAAATCAAAAATTAATACCTATTCGTGTATTTAACTCTGGCATGTTAGTATCAATTAAGAATTTTTCAAGTTCTATACGTCCTATATCAACTTCAAAAAACTTTATTCTGCAATCTGACAAGAAATTACTTACTTCAACGTCCTCCGTTGCTGATAAATAGCTATATTTTTTATCCTTACTTAATTGATAACCTATTTGCTTTTTTGTTTTTAGCGAAAAACCTAGCTTTGTAGTCGCTATTTTTCTACGTAAAACTGACATTCGAGTACTTGAACTATGCATCCCATACCTACCACTCAGATTTATCCCCTCTCCTACATATATAATTTTATCGTCTTTATATACTTGATAAACTCCTGGTCTGTTCGAGGGAACTGCTTTTTTCCATTCTACCACTTGTTCCTTCTCAAAATAATTACACGCCTCATTTAAAAGGGAATTGCAATTATCTTGAACTAATTGCCAATGTGTCGATTTCATATGATGATTGCAAAAAATTCTATGTTGATGAAATTTATTTTCTAAATTTCCAAAATAATAACATCCAAATTCCTCAATTTCTTTTCTTCCAAAAAACGTATTTAATTGTTTAAAGGATAAATTCCTATTTTTAAATCTTTCACTTTTAATATGTTGTCCCAATCTTTTAGAAATATTGGTTGTTTGCCCGATATAAATAGGTTTACAACTATCTAAAATCAGATAATTCCCAACCATATCAGTAATTTCATTGGGTTGATGAAGAATATTTGAATCAGCTAGAGTATTTAATCCTTGAAATAATATACCTGAAGATTCCTTCTGTACTAATTTCCAAGACAACAAGATATCCTCCTAAAAAATGTTATTTGATTATTCTTATCTAAGAACACGAAATATGCTCTTTTACAAATTCCAAATCATTTTCACCTGAAATAATTATTAATTTATGAGTATTTTTAATAGATTGAGCATTTATCTTATTAACAGCTTTATTATCTAAACCAAAAATCTTTGTATCGATTTTCCATGAATCTTCTACTACATTTAAAGGAACTAATATAATACATAATTCTTGAGATAGAGGCAAAATATAATCTTCTCCTTCAAATTTTTGAATGATTACCGGATTATCAGATAAAAAGAGCCTGTTAGTTTCATTTACCTTAAAAACTCTAATCTGATAATTCTCCATGATGTGTTTTTTTAATGTATCCCACATATTATTACCATTTTCTTTTATAAATTGTAGTATTTCCTCAAGCTCTTCCCCATAATAGATTTTTTTTGCAAATTCTGCAGTTACAAAGTTATTTGTAGTAAGTAACAAATGAAGAATATCCTTATGTTTTTTAGGTAAATCAGATTTAGAATAAGATATCTTTTTTATTCCTTTACCTCTAACAAGTAACAGCATCAGATACATTAGTAAAGACGATTCTATTTCTGCCCATTCTTCACTTTCAACTATTTCTTTAAAAATAATATCAAAATTTCCTTCTTTACTCATTTCCAAAAATTTATTGTAAAAAGGACTTATATAGCTTTCTGAGTCAGAATATCTTTTCTCAACATAGTTTCTAAATACATAATCTCCTTCTTCATTTTTTATTTCGTAAAAATCTCTCTCCTGCATAATTTTAGGAACGCTTCCCCTTAGCATTTTAATTGGTGAAACTTCTACGTTAACAAACGAAACATTCCCTTGATTATTTTCAAAGTATTTCAATACAAATTGAGGTATATAATGTTCTTGTTTAACAAAACTATTAACCACTTCGTTCTCCCTTAAATTTTTTAAATTTAAATTATCATTATTATCTTGAAAACATATTAAATCCTACTTAACCAATTTACACTTACTTTGTATTTCTGGGGATGAACGGCAATAATTCTTCAAATTTTTCTAGCTCAAATATCATAGCTTTTTTGTCTGCTATTAAATCTCCTTTGAATTGATACCTCATCTCTTCTTTCCATTCATCTCCCATTAGTGACCTAAGAATATTCCTAATAGCACCATACTGCATCTTGATACTTCCTTTTTGTTGGCTTGCAGGCTTTGAAAACGAAACTGATTTTAAAGAATTTGCTTTACAAGCCTGAATAGCAAACACTTTATTTTCTCTATCTAAAAGTGGTTTTACATGACTTGTATAACCTAATGCTTCTGCAATTGATTTATCAAACGTCAACGAATTTTTATTGAGCGTCAATAAATAACTACCTGTCGTTTCTACACTAATTACTTCAAAATTATAATCGTCAAAATTTAATTTACTCATTATTGGTGTTCTCCTTTCGACAATACTTCAGCAACATCTTCTTTTGACCATTTAGCATCAATAACAATAAATCCCTTGAATACACCTGATTTAATAGTAGAAAAAAAAGTTCTAGGTTTTTCAATATTTTTAACAGCTTTCTTTTTGATTCCTTTTCTTGGATTTAACAATAATTCTTGAACCAAGTTCCAATCTTCTTCGGACACAATAGCAGGCAATCCATTTCTCAATAAATACTGAGGTTTCTCACCACTATTTATTTTTTTCTTGTGTGAAAAGCAATCTACGGTATAAGTCTTTTGCATGATAACTAAGCCAAAATACTTCTCATTTCTTAATACACGATAAATCGATGAAGATTTCCATTGATTGCCTGATGCAGTTGGTATATTCGCTTCATTTAAAAGACTTGCTATATCAACAGCCCGAACTCCTTCAAGAAAATTTTTATAGATGAACCGAACTATTTCAGCTTCTGATTCTTCAATAACAACCTTTCCAAATCTATCCTTAGTAAATCCTAGGAAGTTATGAGTAGGAATGATAGGTAATCCTTTTTTGAAACGTTCAATAATAGACCATGTAACAGCTTCACTTTTTTGCTCACTTTCTGCTTGTGCTACTACACTCAACATCAATAACGATGTTTCGCTTGTAGTGTCTAAAGTATTGATATTCAAATCCTCAATAAACACTCCCACAGGATTAGGTAACGCTTTCATTTCTCTGTAAATTGATATAAAATCTAATACATTTCTTGAGAATCGACTAATACTTTTCACAATAATCAAATCAATCTTGTTCAATCGACAATCATTTAGCATACGGTTGAAATGTTCTCTTTTCTTGATAGTGGTTCCAGAAGCTCCTCTATCAGCATAAATACCGACAAATTCCCATTCTGGATTTAACAATATCTTTTCTTTATACGATTGAATTTGCAATTCAAAACTACCAGATTGAGCTTCGGCATAAGTACTTACTCGACAATAAGCAGCAACTCTTTTCTTCTGTATCGATAAATCAGAAACTTTTGCTGGAATAATCTCTACTTCACGCTTATATTTAAATGCATCTTGTATTTTCTTTTGTTGCTTAGTTACGTTCTTCTCCTTTCGAGAATTATTCTTTTTCATCAGCATCACACCTTAAATTGAAAAACCTACATTTTCATTATATTATGACGGCTTTCTTATACCAAGTTAAAATTAAGAATACATTCAATTGTTAAACCTTGGTATTATTATAAAATTCAAATCTTTATATTTAAACAGATTAAAATATCATTTAACGTATTTTAACTGTATTTTCCGTATCTTAATGATTTCAATATCCTTATAGGAAAGTCATAGTAAAAAGATATATAACTTATCAAAATTTCAAAACTTACTATTCTTTAAAAAAGTAGTGATATCTATTGATTTAACTCCAGCAACATTCACTTTACCAATTGGAAAATATATTTCTTTCTTGCCTGAATTGAAATATATTTTTTCAAATTCAAAATTCGATTCTAAAGAAATATTATTTATTTCAAGAAAATCATAACATTTAATATACATTTCCTTTGAATTTTCGAAATTATCAGAATACTCAAACATAAAATACTTAGCTCTAGGAATAGTAATTGATTTTAATGAAAATTTTTTATTTTTAAATATTTTTTCAGAGCCAGCAAATGTAACAATTTCTTGGGTTCCTGAAAAATCATCATAAATTCTTATTAAGTAAACACTATCACTCTCTGCTGAGTTTCTTTGTGTTATATCCATTAAATTTGAGGAAATTTGGTATTCTTCATCTTCCTCAAGTAAATGCTTAACTGCAAATCCATACAATACCAAATTGTCTTTATAAACTTCTTTAAAATCATTCCGATTCAAAGTCTTCACCTCGGTATGTACTATGTTAGATATTGACTACATCTTATAACTTAAAACAATTAATTCACCCTTTTTACCATCTACTCTAGTATTATTGTCGATAAAATTTGAATGCACATATAATGAATATGCTGGTTTATTTTTACTATTCACCGCTAAAACAATCTCTTTTATAAAAGGATAATTATCATTCACAAAATCAGGTAATAATCTAAGTGCTTCTTTCCCATATCCATTTCGTAAATACCTAAAATCTGTTGAGAAAGACCTAAGCAATAAAGAATCTTTTTCACTAGTATAGTTAAATTTATCGTTTCCTTCATCCAATGCGAAAAACGTTACTAATTTAGTACTGGAAAAACATAATATTGAATGGTATTTTGAGTTAACTTCTGAAATTTTTGTACTTTCTATTGGTAAACCTGTAAAATATTTCATCTCATCATTTAAAAGGTATTTACTAACAATTTTTTCAAATCTTTTTTCATATTCAACTAAAAACATTTTTATCTTAACCACCTTTATCAATAATAATATTACATTCATTATCTTATGTATGACTAAATATGTAAAAGAAAACAATTTCAAATATAGTACCATTAATTATGTTTTTTAATTTAATGAAGTAAAAATATCAAAATATTCAATCTGGGTTTAATATAATGTAATCATTAATTGAAATTTTTACACTTAAATTTTAATAACTTCTCCATATTTATCAGAAGCCAAAAAGTGTGAACCAAGATTCGTTCACACTTTTTTATGATTGGCTTGCAGAAACTATGTTTTAAACAAACTTATCAAGAGCAATTTCTTTTACAATACCGGTAGCAACTTTACTTCCAGAACTAGCTGAGAAAACTAATTGTTCACCAAAGTTTGATATGTTATCTCCAGCAGCATACACTTTAGGATGAGAAGTTTTTCCAAAATCATCAACTTGAATTCTGCCACGTTCGTTTATGTCTATATTTAATTGATTAGCAAATTGTAAATTTGGTTTTAAAACAGGAGCAACAAATCCTCCATCAACTATAACTTCCTCATTATTAGATAAACAAATTTTAATCATCTCATTTGTACTATCTACTTTTAAAATAGGTTGCTCATTGTAAGGTATATTATTTCTATCAAGCTTATACTTTATTGAATCATCTAGTATTAATCCATTAGTAAATAGATGTATAGAATCACTCCAATGCGAAATCATCATAACAAAATGTAAAATCACATCCTCGTTTTCAACAATGATAGCTAGTTTTTTATCTTTCATTTCCCATCCGTCACAGAATGGGCAATTGAAAAATCGTTTACCATATAACTTCATTAATCCATCAACATCTGGAATCTTTTCATTCATTCCAGATGCTATTAATATACGATTTGCTTCATACTGGTTCTTTTCAGTAATCACCAGAAAATTTTCATCTGGTATTATTTCCATAACCCTATCAGTGACTTTACTTATATTAGGATATCTGAGCAAGTCCTTGAATCCTTTTTCTCTTATTTCCTTTGGAGACAGATGGTCATTTGTAATAAATCCATGAGAGTGACCCGTAACCTTATTCCTTGGATTTTCATTGTCCACAAGCAACACATTCAATTTCGCACGTCCTAAGACCAACGCAGCATTTAGTCCTGCAGGACCTCCCCCAATAATTATGCAATCGTAAACCATATAACCCTCCTCAAACAGTAATTATTACGATTTGTAATTATATAGATTTTCTTAAACTACGTCAATTAATATAGTCTCATAAAAACCACAGTATCTTATCCTATAATTTGAAGAACATAAATTTTATTATGATTGTTCATCATTTTGTAAAAAAGAAATATTAGACCAATTTCCATCTTACATTTACTATAAATAACATGTTTAATCTATGATGCATCGACACTCTACATTTTAGGTAATTTCAGTTCTTTAATTTTGACTATCTAACATTCATAGTAAGTATAGAAAATTTATTGAGAATATATTGTCCTATAAAAAAATCGAATTTTTAAAAGTAAGCAGTATTTTTTCCACAATTTTGAGTGTTAACCTATTCATTATTGAAAATCAATAAAATTGCTTTCAGGAAACTCTTTTAGGTAGAACCCTATTTTGCTTAATAATAGAAAATCGTCTTTATACTCTCTAGGTATTATTACATGAGTTTTAAATAAAGATTTTTTACTTCTCTTTAAAATTTTTTCTCTAGCATTCATATCAACAAGTTTTTTCAGTTCATTGACTTCCTCCTGAGAAATAATTCTTTCGTATGATTTATTACTTATTATATATAAATAATAATCTAAATATTTACTGTAGTTCATAACAGTATGAAAATCTTTTCTTTTAATTTTCACGTTTTCTCTCCCCTTTAGTAGGATACAAATCTAGAACCAACATCATTATTGACTTTATTACTAATTAAAATGATTAATAGGTATTAATAATACTATTCTATGATTTCCACAATTTATTTGTTTTCATAATGAATTTTTTATATAAACCTTCCAATTAGTATTATCATTTCTTTCTATTATTAAAATGTCACGATAATTTAAACACATTATTCAATTGAATATTATCACAGAGAAACAAAGAAACATTTCATTTTTATTATCTTAAAAAATCGAAAAACTGCAGATTTAAGATAAATTAATTACTTCATAATCTGATATCCTGAAAAAAAACGGAAGGTATAAGCATAAAAATGAAAAGATTTACACCAAAAGAATTGGAAAGAATGATTCTATTTTTTAATAATTATTTATCTACATCTTTAAATTCCAGACCAATATGTGAAATATTGGAGGAAAGTTTAGCTAAAGGATATACCCCATTAAAGATGAATCAACTATTTATGATGTACCAATTAGAGCAACTTTTTTATAGAAATATCGATGAATTTACAGTTGAAAGTGAAAATTACTTTTATCATGAATACGGTCATCTTTATGAAGCTTTTACTAAAGGATTTCACTTCAAATCTATAATAATAATTGATAGAAATCAAAAGCATATTTTTAGCAAGAAAAACATGCTTTCTGATATAATTTCTTACAAAAAAAAGAAAGTGTCCCCAACTGACAAAAATCTAAAAAGCTACTCTACATTTTACAAATTATTAGCTTCAGAAAATGATTTGAAAACCATCGCTTTAGGAGGATTTAAGCAAGATTTTATAAGAGGAAATAGTCCCTTAAACATTTTAAGCAACTTTGGCTTACTGCAAGATACATATATTAGTTCTTCAGATGCCTCCTTTTTCTATTCAACTAAAATAAAAAAATCACTTAAACATGTTTTCAAAAACTTCAATTAATTTAATGTCTAAAACTATCTGAGATGTGGAGACTATCTTATGCAAAATATACTCTTTTCAGTTGCCGGTAATAAATCTTGCACTGAAGTTTCTAAATGGCTTACTAATCACGACATACCATTCATTGAGCGACGCATTTCTACCGCCAGTCCTTTGAAATCAAAAGAACTTTTTAATCTCTTATCAATAAGTCAAAATGGCTTCGAAGATATCATTAAAAGAAATATCACACATATCAAAATCAACGAAAAAGATGTCTCTATTGAAGATTTGACTACAAATGAACTGGTATCAATTATAATAAACAACCCTGCTATATTCAAAACACCTATTTTAACGACAAGTGATAAAATTCTAACTGGTTTTAAAATAAATGAACTTGAAGATTTTTTCGCTAAGAATAAAAATGATAGTAATGCTTAAATTTTACTTCAATTATATATTTGTAGTTTTATAATAAATGCAAAGGTATGAGCTTGTGATTTCATACCTTTGTGTTTTTTTGAATCTGTATTATTAATTCACCAAAAAAATTGATTAATTTGATTGTTTCATCATTTAGCTTTGCTTTATCAAACTCTAATCCATTTAGTAGATAATTTTTCACAAAAATAGATTTACATGTATTATCAAATACAATAAATTGAATATCTTGATGATTTGAATACTGTTTTATCAAATCCTTGTTCAAAAAACTAATATTCATTAAATTGTTTTCATTTAGGACATCTTGCAAAGTTTCTCTTACAAACAACTCACTTGATTGATATTTCAGAGTTCTAAAATTTGTAAAATGCGAATATATAGGTTGTGCTGAACTTTTTAATTCTTTTTTTACATTAATCACTCGAACACTTTCAAATGAACCATTTCTTTTTGCAATTTTGATACATGCACGCATACACATTTCTTTTGTATATTTTTTCCTTTTCATTTTGAGGTTTATTCTCCCATTCAATTTTCTAAACACTCAACTATTTTATTATCAGTAATTTTTTTTTGAATGAATCTATTAAAATGTTTCCACGTAGAAAGGTCGTATATATTTTCAAAATAATAAAAAGATTGAAACTCTTTCAAAACTAAATTTGTATTTGTAATAACGATATCTGCGTTAGCTATATCAGAAACTACTATAAGTTCTTTTCGGCTGTAAATCTCTGAAATAACGTTTTCAAAGATTGTGATATGGTTAATCTTATAAGACGGATTAATCGCTATCTTTATCGGAGTAAACTTATGTGCAAATATATATGAGTAAATTATCTCTGAAATATATTCAGACAAAATATTAACATTAGCTATATTATCTATTTTTTTAAAGTTCTTATATATTAAAGTTTGTATATCTTTAATTTCATAATTCTTGTAAGTCTTTTCTACACTGGTAATATGAAAATTATATTCATATAAAACAGTAAAACTAAGATAATAAAAAACTATTTCAAAAAGTAAAACCTGACACTGATTTACTGAGAGTGAGTATTTATCTTTTACTTTATTGATAATTATTTTAGACTTATGTATTAATGAATTATCCACCTCCATAAAGTTCACACCTATTTTTAAACGAATTTCTTGTGTAAGCATTTCTGGATTAAAATAAAGACTTAAAAGATAATAAAAAAACTTTTCTGTTGATTGTTTGTTCTTCTCCTCTATTGAAAAGTAACAGCCATACTTATGTGAGAAATTAAAGCTAAATTCTTCATAAAAGCATGGTGCCAACATCATCACATCTTCATTAAACTCTTTCAAAAACATTCTATTGGAAAGTGATTTTTTTGTAATTTGGTCAATTAGATTTTCTTTTTTTGTTTTTATTTGATTAGAAAAACTATTTTTTGTATTTGTAATCTTATACGGATTATCTGGAGAAACGTCAATCAAATATTTTACTACTCTAATTTCATTTTCAATTCCAATTAAAGTAAATTTTTTTCATTCCTAATTACTTTTAAAGATGTTCCCATCTTTTCTAATGTTAAGTTCACTTTATCTATCAATTTGTAGCAATAAGACCTACTATAATTAAAGTCATTTTCCATAGTTGCTATAGTCGTATGTCTATATTCCAAAAAAAAACGTAAAACCTTAAATATCGGACTTTCGCTAGAGTACTTAGTGTTTAGAGAAAAAATAAATGATAAACAACTCTCTCTGTCATTTTGACTAATAATTCTGACTTGTCTTTCTTCAATTATTACTGGAAACTTCTCTATATTAATATTTTTCCATTCACTTTCAAGTTCTTCAATGAGTATCTTAATCATTCTTTTATTTAGATTATATTTATTCGAAATTTCTGATAATGAAACCTCCTCACTTTCAATAATTGTTTTCAGGACTTCCATCTTCTTAATTTGCCTAGAAGTAAAAAACATCCTTATCAAATCTATCAATTCCTTTCAATTGCATCTTGTCAATGAAAAAAGCGTAACTACTTAAATCGAATTGAAGATTGGTCAACCTGTTGAAACTTCAGAGATACTTTTGCTAGTAATAAATAATTTTGCTTAAATTTTTCGTTGATTTTCACATACCTTTTAAAATAAGAATACTGTGAATTTAAAAGTATTTCTTCCCTTATCCTACTCTCTGATAAGTACCTTAGCTCATCAATTTCCGAATTAGTAACTGAATCTATCAATGCACCATTTTCAACCAAATTCAAAAAATACTCTAAAAACTCACTTAAATCAATTATTTCTTCAAAGTCTTTTTTTTTAATTTTCATTAATTTTCCACTCCATATTAATAACAATTTGTAGAAATAATTATAAATCAAATAGAAAGAGAAAATTATCCAAATCAAGTCAACATCTAACACGAAAAAAAGACTTTCTTGTTCGTTCCTCACCGAATATGCTTGCTCAAATTACTTGTTCTGAAATAAATTAACATTAATATTTTAAAAAAATTATCCAGTTTATACTATTTTTAGTTCAATTGAGAGAAACCATAGTATCCATACTAATAGGATATGATATAAAGTTCTTGTAAAATCACTTTTCCCCTTCCAAGAATTTAAGGTGACATTCTCTAATATTTGCTAATTTAGTTTATTTCTATTTGAAAATAAAAAAGAAGACATTTTTCAGTCTTCTTTTATTCTCTATATTCATTAGTTTCTAGCTAATCGATATTTAGTAAGTTTTTTCCTTAAACTAGTCAGAATTTGAAATTATTTAATTAATTTGTGTGAAATCCCTATCCTAACTTAGTCTTGAAAGACGTTTTTCTGTTTACGTCCTCTTTTACAAATAGTAAGCAAAACAGATTCGAATAATTAAAAAAACTGATATAATCTCTTTTAATAACTTTCTAATTGAACAGGAGATAAACTATGGGTAATATTCTTTATTCTTTCAGACAAAGTAAAGCAAGAGATGATGTAGTCAATTGGCTTATAGAAAATAAGATTTTCTATAACGAACGAAAAATTTCTAAATATGAACCATTAAGACGAATAGAAATTATTAATTTTCTTAAACTATCAGATAATGGATTCGAAGATATCTTAAAAAGAAACTTAAAAAAAATTGAAATTGATGGAAACGTCCATCTAATTGATGAACTTTCCACAAATCAGATGATTGATATGATAATTATGAAACCATTACTATTGAAAAATCCTATTTTAATTAATAAAAAGAAAATAATTGCTGGTTTCCAAAGTAACAACATGGGAATTTTTATACCTAAAGAAGTAAGAAAAATTAAGTTAGAAGATTTGCTATAATTAATAGTTAAAAAAATTACACTTAGAAAATCTACCTTAAATTAATGCTTATTTTATTTGTTTATAAAAGCATTCAATAAGTAATTTTAACGAGTTTTTATTCTCAGAATCGTTAAAATTTGACCTCTTCTCATCAATATGTGGGAATCATACCCTAACATTAAATTCTATGCCATTTGTATAAATATTACATTCAGTTATTCCTATCTGTACTCATCTTTTAGTTCTTCAACTAAATCATCTTTTTCGCTTAAACAGAATATTAATATATTCGTCTTGCAATTTAGACTTTAGAAAAATGCATGCTTTTTCATTCATTTATTCTCGATATGAAAAACCTCCTATAAATTTATCATAGGAGAGTGATAATGTTTCTCTATCGCACATTATTAAGCGTATTTTTATAATAAAATAGAACATCTGCTCTTAAATATGACAATTATGGATATATCAAAGTTTTTATCTAAAAATACAAAACTGTAACCTCAACTTCTAAAACTAATATATATAGAATAGAATATTAAAACTTCTACCTGTCTAAAGAATTAAATCTTTTCCGTTGATATCTCAAAATTCCAGTATCTCCAATAACATATAATTTGTATTTTCCATGCCCAACTCTAAATTCTTTTCTTTCTCCATTCTCAAGTTCGAATAAAAGATAGTAAGTAATTGATTGATTAGAAATCCCATTTGCATCTACACTACTGCTACTTCTCATGCTTTTATCCACTAATGTCGCAGGAACAGAAATTTCTGGTGTAGATTCATTCTTTAAGAACTCCATAATTTGATATAAAATTATCGCTATAAAAATAAAAATAAACAAGGTAAACAGAAAATCCATCAAGTCACGCTCCTTTTCATTTTTTTAAATAAGAAAATACAAAAATTCTATAATCATGACGACAAATTAATTATACAACAAATAAATTATTTAGACATCAATCTCTAAACACCTATTTTTCTAACTCAAAAAATATGGAGTTTCACACTAAAAAAATGACCTATAAAAAAGTCAACAAAATCAAGGGTTTTCTACTTGTTGACAATAATAAACGATTATTGTAATACCAACGATATTACAATGAATTTTTGAAAAAACCTCTCTCAAATGAAACGAATAAATAATTGTGGGGAATTAACCACTAACTTTCATCTGAGAAATGTTTTTTTGCATTTACAATTTACATGAATACTGATTGAACACTTATATATCAATGACTATATGTAAATTCTCAAAGTCTGAATCTAGCACAACTAAAATATTATAGTTACCTATTTGACCATGAATAACAATAATTTTAATATTTAATAGCTCCGAAGTATTTGCTCTATAATTAGAATCAATCCTGTGCTGCTTAAATTGCGTTCTAAGCGTTTCTAATCTTTTATGTATAATTTATCGGAAATGATTACCCAGGCTCCAAGGAACAATATCAGACCTTTTTAAAATAAATTTCGAGTTATTTTAATACAATACTAATAGTTTAGAAAAATTATATACTTTATGATATATTCTTATTTTGATGATGTTTATGGTTGATTTCCTCAAAATATATTCAAACTAGAATCCATGATTAATTATCACTATTTTGTTATATTTAAAACTATAAATAGCAAACTTTAGTTACATCACTAAACATAAGGATAGCTATAAGTAAGTATGATTTCATCTTGCTGGAACTGAAAAGTACAAATACTGATGTATCAACGTTTTATAATTATTTTTACCACACTATTATCAAACGTAAATAAACTTTTGCGAAAAGATATGTGTGAAAACAGATAGTTTCCCCTTAGTTTTATTGACTTTTATTATCCTACCATTTTTATCAGTGTTTCTAGAGATAAACTATAAATACTTTCTTATCTCGCACTTTTTCTTTTTTTAAGTTACTATTATATTAACAAAAAATAAATAGAGAGTTGGAACATATAATGAATACTCACAAGATGCAATTTGGATGGATTATCGAAGCTCCTAAGTATTTGTCGATACTAACTAATAAAGATGGCTTAGTTGCTATTGTCTCGGAATATGCTACTTTTGGCGACAATCAATCATTATTAATTACGTTATCAGAAACATCTGCTGAAGTGGCAGTGACTCCTCACTATATTTCATCTTTAAAAATATCAACGGATAAAAAAATTAAAATAACGACCGCACCATTCTATGAGCAACAAATGCTTGAAATTGTAAAAATGAATTCTGATGGTCAAATCACAGAGTAATACTTCTCAAATCTTATTGACTATTAAAATCATTAGTAATTTCTTTGCTAAAAATTCAAAATCAATTTTATGCTGCTTAAATTGCGTTCTAGGCGATTATAAATTTTTAAGTATAATTTATCGAAAATCATTTTCAAGACACTAAGGGATGAAGGTAGACTGCTTAAAACGCACTGAACGTTATTTAAACGATTGGACATTTAATAAAAAATAAAATATATCATTAAAGATATATTATTGGTATGGTGATGTTTAAGGCTGATTTCCTAAAAACATATTTAAACTAGGATTCGTGATTAATTATCACTAATTCGTTATATTTAAAACTATAAAGAGCAAACTTTAGTTACATCACTAAACATGAGGATACCTATAAGTAAGCATGATTTCATCTTGCTGGAACTTGAAAGTACAAATACTGACGTATCAATATTTTATAGCTGTTTATCACACAATTATTTATGTGCAAATAGGTTTTTGTCGTTAAATAAATTAGTTAGTGAAAAACAGGTAGTTTACCCTAGAATTTTATTTGACTTTTTTTAAACCTCATTCGTTTTGAAGAATTAAAGTATAATAAAATTTTTTTATCACGATTTTTAGTAAAG
>NZ_VHIL01000024.1:0-28568 GCF_006491895.1 Enterococcus sp. OL5 | reverse complement strand
CCAAGCACAACGGAACCAAGTACAACAGAACCAAGTACAACAGAACCAAGTACAACAGAACCAAGTACAACAGAACCAAGTACAACGGAACCAAGCACAACGGAGCCAAGCACAACAGAACCAAGTACCACCGAATCAAATAATGATCATTCATCAACGAGCCAAACGAGTCAATCCAGTGATCAGGTCGGTGGTTCAGTGACTACCACCACTTCTAGTCAAAATAATGGGGGTGTGCTTCCGCAAACGAATGAAAAACGTGCTGCCTGGTTAGTGGTTTTAGGAACGATCATTGTAAGTGGCGTAGCTGTAAGTATTTTCAAAAAACAATAGAACGTAGTGCTAACTTATAATTCTAGATAAACAGCTAGACGAGTGTCTAGCTGTTTTTTTGCGTAAAAAAACCACCACTGAATGCAGCTATCTAAAAGGAATATTCTTGCTAGACATACAGTCAGAAAAAAAGATTAGTCACGCATTAAATGAGTTGCTAGCAGTCACATATAAAATAACTAATAGTATTTAACTGTAAGAGACAAGAATCGAAGGGAATTTAAGGAGAAGTCAATCTTTTTGCACCCTTGTGTGCAAATGCTGGTTAAAAAATAGGTGGTAATTTTGTTAGAATCAAACAAGAAACATTGCAATGATTCGAAGGTAGAGCAAAGGAGGGAGACTCAATTTGATTATCAATGGATAGGAAACTTACTAAAGGAGATTTAGCACGTGAACAGTCTTACATTCCAATTAGTAACGAGCTCAGTCAATCGAAGAAGTCTCATTCTTTTGGCACACATGGAAAATGAACACGTTTTAAGTGTCAAGCAGCTTTCAGAAAAAGCAAGTATTTCCCGTCGAACCGTTTTGACCGATCTAAAAGCAATTCGTGCATTTTTTGGAAACACGATCTCTCTTAATGGGACACATCAAGGAATGAAGTTAGTGATCAACGATCATGATGAGTATGATAAAAAACGACGTTCCTATTATGAAAAAGAACCACTTATTTTATTGGTACAGGCTTTTTATGCAGGCCAGACGTTTCCTTTTCTAGCTTGGATTCGTGCCATGCACATTTCGGAATCTACGGCAAATCGACTTTTAAAAAAATTGCAAATGATTCTTGATGACTACGAACTGGTAGTAACAAAGTCTTCGATTGGTTTAGTAGGAGAAGAAATCAATCAGCGGAAATTTTTCTGGGATTTTTATTGTGAAACGCATTATTTTGACTTGCCACCAATCGATCACCAACTTCAAGAAGCTCTTATATTACGAATTGAGCAAGAAGTGGACATCATATCAAAGAAAAAAGTCATTAGTATTATCCGTTTATCTTTTCAGCGATCGACTTATGGCACATTGACTTTTGATAGCGAAATTAAGGCACTGGCGCAACAAGATCCACTTTATTTAGCGATCAACGAGACGATCCAAGAAAGTGGTAGTCTGCAAACGATAGCAAGAAACCGTATTTCTGAAGAGGCTTGCTTTATTTATTTAATGCTATACGCTCAATGGACACTTCGTGGTAAAACAAGGATTCCCCTGAGCAGTATTTTGACAAAGAGTACTCACTTTAACCAATTATTTGTTCATTTTTTGGAGCTGCACCATTCTTATCTTGAAAAACCTTGTTCTAACCAACAAATCGTTGAAGATTTTTTAGTACGTCAGTATGCAAAAGTTGGCTTAGCACCTACTTTTTTAAAGAATTCGGATAGTACAAATCATTTCGTGTGTTCTTTGCCATTCAATCTGTATGAGCCGTTGATCGCATTTATGGAAGTAAATGCGATTCCGCATTATTTCGAAAATCGATTTTTCTCTGACTTTTGTTGTTCCTTCGTTCTGTACCTTTTTGGCAATCAATTGATCCGGATTTCTCGAAAAATCGTGGTGTTGCTTGCCAATAATTATGTGATTGATGAATGGATTTGTAGTATCTTTGAGCATCATTTTAGTGGTCGAATGGAAGTCCTGTATGAAGAACAGTTGTCGTTCAAACAAATCAATCAGCTTGATTGCGATACTTTGATCACTAACATCGTTCCGTTTGAATACACCATTGAAAAGCAGCCACAAATCTTTTTTCTACCTAAATACATTGGTTATAAGGAAACGATTAAGATAGTCGTTTCAATCTTGAATGAAGAACTAAAGGATTTTTTCTGTGTCTAGCGAAAGTTCTTTTAAAAGGAAGCGTGGCAGGGAAAGGGGGAGTAATGAAGCTTTATAGACTCAGTTATTTTGTTGTATTGTCACTGATAGTATGTTGTTTGTTTCGTGTTGATCCGGTGTATGCCAAAGAAATTGTTACTAGCCGAACAGAAGGGGTCATCCGCTTTATTGGGGATAATAACAAAGAGTCCAATCCAAAGCCGCCGGCAGGTGAATGGCTACCACCTGGAGAAGAAGAAGGAGGTGGAAAAATCGAGGATCTTCCGCAATTAAATAGTCAACAAAGGGAAGTTTATTGGATCGGGGTGCTATTCGTTAGTGTTAGTGTAGGAATTTACGTGAAAAAACAAAGACTCTCCATTTGAAGACAAGAAAATAAGCTGTACTAGAGAATGAAGTCATTCTGAAATTTAAAGTAGGCACAATGGGGTTTAGTCACTCAAATGCATTTCCTATTGGGATGAAAAGAAATCCGGACCACGCATCAATTAGAAAAAAGAAGAGGAGTATTAGTATGAAACGTATGAATTTAGTAACAATCGGCGTTATGAGTATCACCGTTCTATCTGGAGGAGTGACAGCTTTAGCAACATCAGTCATCCAAGGGATTACGGAAAATGAAGTAGAGTTCATTGCAGGGGACGATGAAGAGATCGATGTTGAATTACCTGAAAAAGAACCGGAAGTAGAAATCGATCCGATTGATCCAGATGTAAAAGGACCCTTTACTCTTGTTCATGTGCCAAAGCGTTTTGATTTTGGTACACAAGCAATCAGCACAGAACATGGGGCAGCGGCGATGCTTGCAGAGATGGAACGTTTGTCTGATGGTACAGGAACCGTTCCATATGTTTCTTTTGCTCAAGTATTGGACACTCGTGGGGAGCATAATGGCTGGACATTAAATGTTGATTTGGATCAATTCATGAGTACAGATGCTAATTCTAGCCATATATTACGGGGAGCCTATATTGAATTACGGGATCCGCAGATTCGCTCAAATGCGCTAGATCCTGAGACTTTTCCAAGCGCACCGATCGATCAGTTAAATCGTCAAATCATTGATGCTGGAAGTGAAGACAACACATTGATGACTGCTGCGGAGGGACAAGGAGCTGGAGTTTCGACAGTTCAGTGGGGAAACCAAACACTTCTGAATCAGAAGCATGAGGCTGGAGAAAGTGACATTCTGAATGAAGCAATTTGGCTTCATGTGCCAAAGGGAGCAAACCCTCAAGCGACTACTTATAAGGCGACTTTGACGTGGAATTTAAGTGCTACGCCAGAAAATTAAGCGGTCCTGCTAAAAAGCAGTGCATCGAAGCTTCGTTTCGAAGAAAAAACTCAGAAAATCACAATAGGTTTCTCTATTCAAACATCCTTGAACGGGAAATAGGAAAGTGGTTCAGGTAATAGGCAGGAGGCGCGTATTTCCTGCCTATTATGGAAGGAGCGGTTCAGTTATGAAAGGATATAACAAAAAATCAAGAATATCTAAGCAAGTGATGGGGATTGCTTTCCTGTTGTTTTTATTCATTGGCGCGCCCTGTATGAGTGGAGCAACAACACAATCGGAACTACCATTTCATGTAGTCCCAAATTTGCCACAAAGCCAACTAGCTGACGGAAACAGTGGTTACTTTGATCTGGAAATGGCACCAGGTACGAGTGATTTATTAGGTTTGACGATCCAAAACCATTCGACAGATGACATTGTGATTGAAGTTTCTGCACATACAGCTTTTACTAACGGAAATGGAGTTGTTGAATATGGCAAAGATACGACTGAGCCAGATCCAACTTTGCTTCATTCACTAGCTGATCTGATCGATTCACCAGGTGAAATCACACTGTCAGCCAATGAAAAAAAGACGATCGAGTTACCAATACATATGCCAGAAGCAGCCTTTGCTGGGAGTTTAGTTGGCGGTTTACGTATCCGTGAGGTGATAGCAGAAAACACCGATTCAGAGGTGGAGGGTGTTGCGATTCAAAATCGGTTTGCCTATATCTTAGGAGTCGTAGTGCGGAATAAGTCTTCCCTCATTGAACCAGAGCTTGCCTTGCTAGACGTCTTTCCTGGTCAAGTGAATTACCGAAATGCATTTCGGGCGACGTTACAAAATCCACAGCCACGTTTCCTGAATCAGTTAGAGGTAGTGGCGACAGTGCGGCGAGCAGATCAGGAAGAAATTTTGTACGAGGCACAGCGAGAAGGAATGCAAATGGCACCAAACTCGCATTTTCATTTCCCCGTTTCCTTAGCTGGAGATCGCTTTTATAGTGGAGAATATGTAATGTCTTTGACCGCACGATCAGAGGGTGAGGAGTGGTCATGGGAGTATCCCTTTACGGTTGAAGCAGATGTTGCAAAGCATTTGAATCGTGAGGATGTTACCCTTGATCCTGAGGCAAATTGGTGGCTAATCAGCACATTTGGTTTAGTAATGGTCCTTCTTGGAACGATCATTTGGCTGTTATGGAAAAACAAAAAGCCGAGAACGGATACGTAAGAAGCGAAAAAGGAGAGCTAGGAATGAAAAAGAAAAGCTTGGAACACTTGCTTCAATGGAGCCTTATTTTGATGTTGATTTGCTTGCCGAATGAGCCTTTCCTCATTGCTTTTGCTGAGACAGGAGAATCCGAGTTGGTGCAAACATTGGAGGAAAGCTCGCTGCTTGAGGAAATTGGCACACGCTCATTGCTCCCACAAGCGACTTTTGAGTTCAAGCAACCAAGATTTTCTGGTACTTTGGGCAACCCCCTCTTACTTGAATTGGTCAGTGATCTAGCGGTGGAAGAAGTGGTCCTAGAATTACCTCCAGAGCTTGAGGTGCTAACAGAGGAGCAACCATAAGAAAAAACAGTAATAAAAAAGGATGCTAATCATTGGCAAATCAAGACAAGTCAAAGGCAGCAATCCTTTGCTGTTCCGATCATTGCCAAACAGACGGGACGTTTTGTCGTAACAAGTGGAGGAGCAGAAGCCTTGGTCGAAATAAAGGCAGCAAATGATTCGAAAGAAGATACCCAAGAAGATACCCAAAAAGAGGTCGTGGAAACTGGCACTCTTGCATCTCAAGGGACAGATACCGGTGTTTCCGAGCAATCTGGAAGTAGTATAGAAAGCCCTCAAGATTTTTTAGAAGAAGCCGCAAGTGATGCCAGATCAAGTTCTTTTGACGGATCGGTTGTTGAAGTTGCTAGCATGGCCGAGTTCATGAGTGCCTTACAAAATCCAACTGTTTCGATTATTTCTTTGCAAGCGGATCTTACTCAATCTGCTAACAATGTGATGGATATCAATCGCTCCATCATGATTCAAGGAAACGGCCACACGCTGACGTTCAATAATAATAATGCTTATTTTCGCCTAACAACTGTAAACGAAGAAACGACTTTCCGTTTAGAAAATCTGAGCTATCATAAAACAGGAAATACTGCTTTGATCCAAACGACCAATATTTTAAGCCGCGATTGGGTCGTTGAGGTAGCGAATGTTGAAGAAGTCGCTACGAACCGTTCTCCGTTTATTTTGGCTCGAGAAGCAAAAGTTCATTTTACCGGTGGGATCAATCGTTTTGAAGCAATGACTATGGATTCAGATACTTTATTTAATCTCAAAGAAGTGGAAGCAAGCAACCAAGCACAAGTAATCATCAATAAGCCGAATATGTGGATTTTTTATACTGCACCAGATATTTCAGATCCTAGATTGTTGATTGATGAGGGAGCTCAAGTAACTATTGTGACGCAACAAGGGGCCGCGAATACTATCGACCTTCGCGGAGACAACGGAAAAGTCATACTCGACCACAACGCACACTTAGACATTCAAAGCCCCGGTGCCGCTACGAATGCCACGAATGAAGCAAATAATGCCCTTATTCTTTCTGGGAAAAATCCAACTTTTATTGCGGCAGAAAACGCTGTTTTTTCGATCAATGTTACGGAAAGAAAACGAGGACTTGCGCTTACTGGCGATCAGCCAGAATTGAGCATCCAGTCTCGTGCGGATGTATCGATCAAAACAGTGAATGCGAATGCCATACTTTTGAATGGAGGCACGCCATCCATGACGATCACTGGTGAGAGAACGTTCCTCCGTGTCACGAATGAGTTTGCTGCAGAGGCTAATGCGATCGACATACGTGGAGATAATGGCACCTTTTCCATTAGTGAAGAAGGATCGCTTTTCATACAAAGTCAAGGTGCAACGATCGAAGCTTCTAATAATCAAAATAATGCGATTATGATGAGTGGTGCCAATCCAAAGATGATTGTTAGTGAGGCTGCCCTCGTACAGATTGAAGCAACACAAAGGAGACGTGGCTTATTTTTGACAGGGGATAATCCTCACCTGGTGATTCAGTCTGGTTCAAAAGCAAACCTAACGGCAGGAAATGCTAATGCATTGCGAGTCGACGGAAAAAATGCCGATGTCACCATCACTGGACAAGATACTCATGTGTCGATTTCCAGCAAAATTACCGCAGCAGAAGGAGCAGCCTCTTTTGTTTTAACGACTCCAGCGAATGCCTCAGAATCAGGGGTGCTTATGGTCAGTGATTCGGCAGTATTGGAAGTCGAGAGTATTGACTCAAGCGCCATCAATGTCACTAGTCTGGGCTTTACCTTTGAGGTTCAAAGCAATGGGAAATTAATAACTAGCAGTCAATATGCTAATGGGGATCACGCGACGATCCGATTTTTATATTATGGTTTGGTAACTTTTCATGTGACCGATGGTGGTACAGTGAATGTCTTTAAAACAGGTGGCAGCGCTCCTTTGATTCGAATTCCTAGTGGAGGAAATTCGTTTGAAATATCGGATGGAGGCATCGTCGATCTTTATAATCCAGGTACAGGTACTCCTAGTGACGGCAATGTTGCTGGGGGAAACCAAGGGATTTTCTATGCAAGGGGTATCTATGAAAATGGCTCGGAAAATAATTTTTCGATCGTGGGTGTTAATAGTAAGTTTATGTGTGTAGCTAAGAGTGGTCCTGGGATTGATATGCACACTTATTTCAATTCAACGATTTATGTTGAACAAGGGTATTTTCAAGTGGAAGGACACACAAGTACGCCGAATGGAGGTGTCTTTCGTTCAGGAAATCTTTCTGTCATCTTGAACGATCCAGTCTTTTTTGATTTCCGTAACGAGCGCTTCGATGGTGGAAACATCTTCAGTGTCTCCAATCTATCAACATTGACTGCCACTAATAGTGATTTAGCTGTCTGGAGAAATGGTTCGAATCTTTCCGGTGATCCAGATTTAAACTTTCCAACCCTTGATTTTGCTTTTTCAGGTACTGATTTTGGTACATTGGGAGTGACGAATCAGCCAGATATACTGAATCTGGAAACTTTTGGAGACAAAGGATTGACAAACTATTCTCGAGTCAGTTCGAATAATGCACGCTGGGCGATTGCAGATGCTTTACGAGTTCCGACAAATGCCGATAAAAAAATCCATGGTAGAGTTAGTATCCCGGTTGGTTTTGATGGCACTCGCCCAGCGTGGGACAATGAAGCGAAAGTGACTGTAGAAATTGAAACTACTGCTGGTCACAAAGAGCGAGTCACGGCTAGTACGGTTGGACACACAGAGGAAAACCCCGGAATCAGTATTTATGGGGAAGAAGCGCAAGGAGGCGTTTTTGAAATTTCTTTAGCGGCGCCTTTGGAAGCAGGAACGACGGTTCGAATTGTAGCAGTCGAACTAACAAGTGGAGAGTTGACAGAAGGTGCGCTGAATCTAATTTTAGTCGGTCCTGTTGAAGTCTTTCCGATTATTCCCCCAACGCCCGCGGTTGTTTCTTCTTTGACACTTCTTGAAGAATCGACTGAACTACATGGCTATACAGAGGATAGAGAGGTGCAAATAAGCGCAACGCATAATGGCGTGTGGTTCAATACAGAGATGGCTGATATCGATGAAAATGGCCGATTTATCATTGACTTAAGTAGTCGTCAGCTAAAAGATGGAGATGAGATCCAAGTATTTCTGAAAGATTCTGTCGGTTCGGCAAAAGCAGCTGGTGTTCAGCATCCACCTGTCACAAATGATCAGACTGGCAATCAGAATCCTCCTTCAGAATTGTCCTTTCGTGATGCAGTTTTCCCCGCTGCTACAACGATCAAAATTGTAAAATCCGGTCCATTTCCGCCAGTTGATCCATTAGAACCAGAGATGGAAGTAGAGCCAGACAATCCTCCGCTCCTTCCTGATAACCAAGGAATGATCAGTCTTGATTTTGTCTCTCAGTTTCAATTTGGTCAAGTACCGATTCGTAGTACCAAAGGAACCTATTATGCGTTGCCTCAACAAATCAGTCAGGAAGGGACAAGTGACACCGCCGACCGACCGAACTATGTGCAGATTACTGATCAGCGTAAGCTATTGGCAGAAACGAGCTGGCGTTTAGCGGCGACATTTGATTCACAAGGGTTCCGCAATGAGGATAATGATCATTTAATTGGTGCGCAAATCAATTTACACAATCAATACCTTGCGACTGCTTCGACCAATGCTGATGCTAATATGCCAGAGCTTGCTGTGGCTGATGATGGTACCATAACTTTATTGCCGGGGGAAGGTCAGCTGCTGCTAACCGGTGGTAGCCGAAGTACTGGGACATGGATCTATCGTTTCGGCGATCAAGAGACGGCAGCTACCAGTGTTGAATTGGAAGTTCCGGCTGGTTCCAATCCAAAGACAGGGCGGTATCGGGCAACGATCGAATGGTCTTTGAGTAGTGTACCTGAGTGAAAAAATATCGGTACACCAATAGTGCTGTTTCAAGCATCAGAGGGTTAAAAATATTAAACGACTGCCATAAGTTAGCTGTTTAAACTAACTCAGGGCAGTCGTCTTAGTATGCTTAGCCGTTTTTTGATTTACTAGGTGCGATTTTTTTGACATCTTGCAGAGTAAAATTATGGATGATTTTTGGGTTGATGGTTTTCAAAAAACTGTTCCAGTCTTCTGCATCTGGAATCGATTTGATTAGGAGGCACTCGACATCCAACAGATAGTCTTCAAGGTATTCAGCGTAATTCGTTACGACAAGATCAACCTTATTTCGTTCAACATAGTCCAAAGAAAATTCACAGGAATCAGGAAAATGCAGTGTATGGTAGCGCCCAAAATATTTGACAGCAAATGCATTAATATGAAGACAGATCAAAGCATCACCTTCTAAGAGAAAGGCGATCCGTCTAGGCGTGCCCCAATACTTTTCCTTCAAGCCTTCAAAATATAAGGTGAAACGGGCGCTGATTGCTTCTGTTGCAAAAATAGACTGGTTGAGAAGAAACTGTTTATTTTCCTCATACTCCACTGGGTATTGATTTTGAGCGTAGACCGTGATTTCTTCCATACTTCGATTATAGGTCGGAGAAATCAGTTGTTTGATTTTTTCTGTAATGAAGAAAGAGTGCAGAAAAACGAAATCGCGTGTCTTTTCATGGTCTGATATTTGTTGGAGCTGGCAAAACTGGGTCGTTAGCCCTTTTAACTCAGGCCAATGATCAAAGCGGTTGACGAATGAAATCTCAGCAAGATAGTTTTTTATGCCACGGTTGCTTGCCACAAGTGCAAAAAGATAGACCAACTCATCTAATGGTAAAGTTAAGGAGAAGGTGGTTTGTATACGCTGATTGAGACGTTGGAACTCTTGGAAGAATTCATCTGCTAAGACGATTCTTTTTAAATCTTCCGATAAAGCAACGGATTCCCCAGCTTGATAGCGTTCAAGGATAATATACAACCAATAACTGATATACCAAAAGGAAGAGGTGTTGTTGGTTTCACCACGAATCGTTTGAAAAAAATCTAAGACAATATTTTGGACAGCAATCGTTGGGCGAACGGTATGAGGGGTAGCGTCAGACTCGTAATAAAAGGTATGAAAGAATTTGCGAATATCTGTTTCTGATCCAATGAGGCGGAAATTTTTATGATCGACTGACAATTGAAAGGGAACCAGTGCTTTTTCAAAAAGTGATAAATAGCGCAAAAGTGAACTTTCAGAAACGTAAAAATACGCTGCCCATTCAGAAACGGACCGATACTCTCCTTTAAATTGATGCTCGAGAATAGCGAATAACGGCTCATTTTGAAGGAGTGCTCGTTTTAGTTCAATGTATTCTTTCGGCCGAACTTCATGAAAAGAATAGCCATTCGGGGTGGACTCGATCATCATCGTATCCCCAAAATAGCTCCTCAACTCCTCAATATCATAAATGATCGTGCGCCGAGAACGCTGCACAGCTTCTGACAACTCACGATTGGAAAGGGTCTTGTGTCGTTCCAAAAGATTTAATAGTTTCAACCAGCGATTTGTAGTAGCAGAGGTAATAAATGCCATTTGAAAATTTTTCATGATCAGCACTCCCATATGGTCTGTTTGATGGATCGTTTCTCACGTCTGATTATCAGATATTGGTAGGAGCAACGCAAGGGAAATGATTTTCTGGAGACCTATCATGGGCGATTCTTGAGAATGAACAGAAGTTCATTTTGCAATATAAGTAAAAGGGACAGTGCAGCGATTTGTTTTCAAAATCGTTGCATTGTCCCTTTTTTCATCAAGCAGTTGCAAACTGGCTGTTATATAGTTGGGCGTAAAGTGAATCTTGTGCCAGCAATTCTGTATGGGAACCTTTTTCGACGACAGAGCCGTCTTTCATTACTAAGATCAAGTCGGCATTTTTGATGGTAGAAAGACGATGGGCGATGATAAAGCTGGTTCGTCCTTGGGTCAAACGATCCATCGCCGTTTGGATCATTTGTTCCGTCCGTGTGTCGACACTGGAGGTGGCTTCATCAAGGATCAGGATCGTTGGGTCTGCTAAAATCGCCGGGCGATCGTCAATAATTGTTGTTGTCCTTGAGACAGTTCGCTTTCGGAGCCAATGACGGTATCATAACCGTTGGGCAGGGTCCGCACGAAGTGGTCGCATTGGGCGGCTTTGGCGGCAGCCAAGATGTCTTCTCGAGTGGCATCGGGATTGCCATAAGCGATATTTTCAGCGATGGTTCCTTGGAACAGCCACGTATCTTGCAGCACCATACCAAATTTTTTCCGTACTGCCGGTGCCGAAAAGGACATCATGTCTTGATCGTCCAGCAAGATCTTCCCACCATTCAATGGATAAAAGCGCATCAAAAGATTGATCATGGTAGTTTTTCCAGCACCTGTTGGTCCGACGATCGCGACCGTTTGTTTTGGTTTGACGGAAAATTCGACGTTTTCCATCAGGAGTTTTTCCTTGTTGTAGCCAAAGGAGACGTGTTGAAAATCGATTTTTCCTTTGATGGTTTGTGGAACTGGCAGTTGCTGGGTCGCTGTTTCTTCTTCAGGATAATCAAGGATCTCAAAAATTCGTTCGAGAGATGCTAAGGCACTTTGCAAGGTATTCATAATATAAGAAGCTTGCGTGATCGGTTCAGACACTTGGTTGATGTATTGCAGATAGGCTTGTACGAGACCAATGGATAATTGCCCTTGCAACACCATCAGACCACCAACAACGGCACTTAAGATAAAGCCAATTTGATTGATAAAGCGCACGAAAGGATTGATCGCTGCACTGACGAACTGTGCTTTTCGAAAGGCTTTAAATTGGGCTTCGCTCAATTCCGCCATTTCCGCTTCAACGGCAACTTGCTGGTTGTAGGATTTGATCAGCGGATTTGCGGTATAAAACTCTTCCGCACGACTGCTGACAGCACCTAATGTTTCTTGGTTTTTGGTAAAGTAGCTCAAGTTTTTTCGTGCGAGAACGGTAGTCACAAAAGCACTCAAAAGCAAAATCAGGACCACACCGATCGTCAGGAATGGGCTGAGATAAAGCATGGCGATCAAGCCGAAGGTAATGCTGATAGTTGCCGTGATCAACTGCATCAAACCGACTTGCAAGACTTCGGATACTTTATCTAAATCGAGAATCACTCGGCTTAAAATATCGCCAGTATGATGTTTGTCGTAAAAACTGATAGGCAGGCGATTGAATTTGTCACTGATTTGTTTACGTAAAGTCAAGGCCAGGGTTTCACTGACACTGGCCATCGTATACTCTTGCAGCAAGGAAAAGAGACTGATCAAAAGCCACGTTCCCGCTAATAGGACGACTGGGCCTAAAATACTTTGCCAAAAATCATTGATCTGCCAGCCTTCTTGTTGAAACAAGGCAATCAGATTATCCAGTCCACGCCCCAAGATCAAAGGGGCGATGGACATCAGTAAGGAAAAGAACAAGGCGGAAGCAATAATCAGTAGAAAGCGGGCTTTTTGATCCATCAGCAAACGCAGCAAACGTCGGCTTGTATGTTTCATGTTTTTTGGTGTATCCATTGTTTGTTTACTCATCCTTCATTCCTCCCATTCCTTGAGATGAGGCAAACTCTTGATAAGTTTGGCAATTGTGTAATAATTCTTCGTGGGTTCCTTTACCGACCATCTTGCCGTTATCTAAAACAATGATTTGATCGGCATTTTTGACGGTCGATACCCGCTGAGCCACGATAATGACGGCGGCATCTTTCGTGTATTCTTTCAATGCACGCCGCAAGTTGGCGTCTGTTTGATAATCCAAAGCAGAAAAGCTGTCGTCAAAGAAGTAGATTTCTGCGGGCTTTGTCAGCGCTCGGGCAATACTCAATCGTTGCTTTTGACCGCCAGAGAAATTGCTGCCTTTTTGAGCAACTGGACTTTCATAACCTTCAGGCAAGCCTTCGATAAATGACTTGGCTTGAGCAACTTCAGCAGCTTTTGCCATCGCCTCATGGGTTGCTGGACGATTGCCGAAACGCAGGGTTTCTTGAATCGTGCCGCTAAGCAAGAGCGCTTTTTGCGGGACATAACTAATTTGGTCCCGTAATTCGGCTTGTGAGATCTCTTTGATGTTACGGTCAAAAAGTGTGATCGAACCAGCAGTCACATCTTTGAAACGCAACAGCGCTTTGGCGATGGTGCTTTTGCCAGAGCCAGTTCCGCCAACGATCGCTGTCGTTTTGCCTCGGTGGATCTCGAAGCTGATATCTTCTAAGACAGGTTCTTCGGCGCCTTCATACGTAAATTGCACCTGATTGAAAGCGGCGATTGCTTCAGACACGGCGGCCTTGTTCAAGGTTTGGTCACCGTCGATCAAATCAATTGGTTCTTCTAAAACTTCTTCGATCCGTTGCAAGGAAGTCAAGCCTTTAGGTACCATCACGATCACCATCGCTGCCATGGTCAAAAACCAAAGACTCAGGATCGTGTATTCGATGATGGCAGTAATACTACCAATAGCAAGATGGCCCTGCAGACTTTGATAGCCGCCGTAGACAAGGATGGTCGAAATCGAGAGTCCCATTACTAAATTGACGGTCGGATTCAAGACAGCAAAGAGGCGATTGACTTGGATCATGGTTTTTGCATATTCCGTCAAGGTTCGATCTGTCCGTTCTTTTTCGTAAGCTGCTTTGTCGAATGCTCGAATCACCCGAGCGCCGGTAAAGGTTTCTCGTAAGATCCGCATCATTTTATCGACTAGCTTTTGCGTGATTTGTGATAATGGGATCGCTTTGCGGATCACTCCATAAGCGATCATTGAAAAACATAGGATCGCTACGATTGGGACCCAAATCATCCGCAAAGAGACGGTGCTGGTTAGAAAAATCGAAGCTGCGACGATCATTGGGGCTGGCAAAATCATTTGCAGCGCCATCATCAAAATTTGTTGGATGTTGTTGATGTCGCTGGTGGTACGTGCCAGCAAAGTGGGCGTACCATAGCCATCAACAGCGGATACAGAGAGTTCCTGTGTTTTTTTGAAAAGGCGCATCCGCAAAAAGTGCCCGAATTTTCCTGAAAGGTGGGCAGATAAATAACTACCGCCTACAGAGACGATCACGGTGCCGATGGCAATGGCAAACATCCACCAGCCATTGTGCCAAATGGCTGTCGTGTCGACTTTCAAGATCCCTTCATCAATGATTTTTGCCAAAAAATACGGCAACAGGAGTGTGCCGAAGGATTGGACCAGCATCAAAAGAAATAAACTGAAAAAGAAGCGTCGTTCTTCTTTATAAAATAACTGTAATTGTTTCATGATTTCCCTCCAAAAATGTCGTTCTATGGTAGAATAAACTGTAACGTTACGTTACAGTCAAGCAAGGAGTGAAATTTTTTTGAAAAAACAATTGACCATCAGTGAGATGTCCGCTTATGCCGGTGTGAGTCGGCGTACATTGATTTATTATGATCAGATCGATCTGTTCAAACCTCATTCAATAGGTGACAATGGCTATCGCTATTACGGCTTTGAACAATGCCTTGAGTTAGACGTGATTTTGATGTTGCGTTCTTTAGACATGCCCTTGCAAGACATTCGCCAATTTTTGAAAAACCGCAACCCGGAATACACGCAAAAGGAACTTGTGGAACGGCGAGGAGAAGTCCGTGACAAAATCGCAGCGCTACAAGAATTGGAACGAACTTTTGATCGCTATATTCAACGCTATGAAAAAGTACAGGAAGCTGATTTTGAGACCTTTACGATAGCGCATCATAAAGCAGAGGCGTTTATCGTTTCTGAAGAGATCGCCGGCGATGATCCAGAATCTGCTTATCAAGTGTACGCTCGTTTTTATCCATTAGTGGATTATAAAGATGCCTTCAGTGGCTACCCCATTGGCTTTTTAAGTGCCGGAACGACGTTGGAGGATCAGACTTTTCACGCATCTCCTTATCGGGCATTGATCTTGATTCCCCAAGATCGGCTACATCTCTATCCGGAAAAGCTGATTATCACCCGTCCCGCTGGTACATATGTTTCTGGGTTTGTCAGTGAAGGAGAGGAACAAATTGCCGCTTTTACCCACCGCATCCGAGCCTTTCTAAAAGAGAAGCAGTTGAAGATCGATGGCGATGTTTGGGAATTGTTATGGCAAGATGAAGTCTTTACCACACAAAAAGACTTGCAGATATTTGAAGTGATGGTTCCAGTGAAGCCAGAGTAGTGGAACGTGCAACCTTAGTATGAAGGAAACGAAAATCAAAATACTTAATAACAATGGTTGTTGCCACTGGCTTTTCAATAGAAGCAAAGGAGATAACTAAGGCAGATCCCTTCCCTACAAAGGGCCCTGTGAAGCGTTGAAATTCCCATTTTCCTTTTTTCTCGTTATACTTGAAAGAACAGATGAGAAAAAAGGAGAAATTTTAATGAAAAAAGAAACAGGATTACGCTCGCTGTATGCGTTGATTGGTGTCGCCATTTTAGGATTTGGGGCGGCATTGCTGCGGGTCGGCGGAGTGGGGCTAGACCCATACACAGCAGCCAATATCGGTGTCGGTGAGCTGCTAGGGTTATCCCTTGGGGTCTATCAATTGATGATCAATATCGCTGTCCTAGTATTGATTTTTATCTTTGGCCGTCGCCATATCGGTATCGGCACGGTCATCAATATGGTGCTGACAGGATTCTTCATCGACTTTTATACCAATGTTTTTGATTGGTTATCCGTCGGTCCGAATAATTGGTGGCAGCAAGGTTTGTTCTTGTTGATCGGGATCATCTTCTTTACCTTCGGAGCTTCATTTTATATGTCAGCGAATTTGGGCAGCGCCCCCTATGACGCGATCGCCCCAACCATCGTCGATCAGACGAAAGCTAATTATCGAGTGGTGCGGGTGATTCAAGACGTTGCTTTTGCCTTGATTGGACTCTTTACAGGCGGACCAATCGGGATCGGAACCTTCATCAGTGCCTTTTTAGTAGGCCCACTGATCAAATTCTGGGACAACCGTGTCTCTCAGCCATTCATCGAAAGCAGTGTTAAAAAAGCGATTTTTAAATAAAAAAGGTCTGCAGCAAAGAGAAGTCGAAGCGATTTAGTCGCCCACTTCACTCAGCTGCAGTTTTTTTGCCATTTGATCAAGGAATTCTTGCATAATTGCTTCTCAGTCGCTAGAATAAAAAAGCCGAGGAGGGGTAAGTATGCAATTACCAACACCATTTATTGAAAAATACCAACGGTTGCTAGGAGAAGAAGCATCAGCTTTTTTTACCGCTTTAACCGATAATCAGCCAGTCAAAGGCTTTCGCTTGAATATTGCTAAGCCGCACGCACAAGCGATGCTGGCAAAATATGGGCCAGCTGCTGTACCCGCCCCCTATGCAGAAGCGGCTTATATAGGCGAAGTCAAAGGCCGTTCGCTGATCCATCAAGCTGGCTATGTCTACAGTCAAGAACCTAGTGCGATGATCGTAGCAACGATCGCAGCCGCTCAACCAGGGGAGCGGGTCTTAGATTTATGTGCGGCACCAGGGGGCAAAACAACGCAGCTGGCAAGCCAATTACAAGGAAAAGGGCTGCTTGTAGCAAATGAGATTTTCCCCAAGCGTGCCAAAATCTTATCAGAAAATGTGGAGCGTTGGGGCTTTCCAAATGTAGTCGTCACCAATCAGGCGCCGCAAGAATTGAGCCGCCATTTTCCTCAGTTTTTTGACAAGATCGTGGTGGACGCCCCATGTTCTGGTGAAGGGATGTTTCGTAAAGATCCCGTCGCCTTAGAAGAATGGCAAGCAGATACACCTGAGCAGTGTGCGATCAGGCAAAAAGACATTTTGGCACAAGCCGTTGCGATGCTAAAACCGGGGGGCCAGCTGATCTATTCCACCTGTACCTTTGCCCCAGAAGAAAACGAAGCGATGATGGCTTGGTTAATGGAGGAGTATCCCTTCGCGATCGAAGCGATCGACTTGGACAATGTATCTCATGGGCGCAGCGAGTGGGGAGAGGCACCTGGGATCGAGAAAACCATCCGCTTATGGCCGCATTTAAACCAAGGAGAAGGTCATTTCGCTGCGAAATTGACCTCCCAAGCAGAAGCAGCGCCAGTGAAAAAGAAGAAAAAAGGCAAAGGAGCGACAGCTAAGAGCCCATTAGATGCAGCGACTCAAAAGTTGTGGCAAGCCTTTCGCAAGGATTTTCCTTTTTTACAGGCACTGAATGCGACGCCACAGCTGCTAGGTGAAAACCTCTGGCTCGTTCCTGAAGAAATGCCTTCTTTAAAAGGGATCAAGTTTATGCGCCCAGGTTTGCATGTCGGCGTCGTTAAGAAGAATCGGATCGAGCCAAGTTATGCGTTGGCATTGGCGATCCATGCAGAAGAAGGGGCACCGACAGTGCCGATCACTTTGCCGCAATGGCAGCAGTATGTGGCAGGTGAAACCTTGAGTGTGCCAGGAAATGCTGGGTGGGTGATTTTGACAGTCGATGAGATCCCCGTCGGTTTTGGAAAACAAGTCCAAGGAACCGTGAAAAACTTCTTTCCTAAAGGATTAAGATTCAAAGCGATTTAAACGAAATAGTGTTTTTATTTCAGTCCTCGTGCTATGATGGAAGTAGCAAAATAAGGGAGCTGATCGATATGAAAACATCATCAAAAGTAACGATTGGATTAAGCATTGCAGCAATCGCTGGGATCACTACTGCCGTCGTTGTATCAGACAAAGTATTCAATAAAGTACGCTTCGCTTGCAACCGACACAAAGTAAAGAAATTTGTCGATGACAAATTCAACGGCAATGAAAAATTGCTGGATGTCGTAGACGGCTTGTCTGACAATGAATTGGATTCGTTGTTAGGTGTGATGAAAAAAGTCAATGAGGGCCGCAACAAAATCTCTGTTTACGGAGACAACATCAAAGATTCGACAGAACATGTCAAAGACAAGTTGACGAGCTTTGTTGATTCCGTCTTTTAAGCCAATCATTCCATTTGAAACTCGCAGGGACATCGGTCTTTGCGAGTTTTTCTCGTCTTTCTGAGCGTTTTTCGTTATACTAACAAGGAAATGCACGCAATGGTGCGAGGTAGAGGAGTGAAAGAGAAGTCGTGGAAAAAACAAGTACCTTGACTGCCGAGGAAAAAGCCTTTTTTATGGAAGAAGCAATCAAAGAAGCCCGAAAAGCAGAAGGTTTGGCAGAAGTACCGATCGGTGCTGTTGTCGTCTTGGATGGCAAAGTCATTGGTCGTGGGCACAATCTACGAGAAACGCAGCAACAAGCCGCAGCGCATGCGGAGATGTTTGCGATCGAAGAAGCCTGTCGCACGGTCGGAAGTTGGCGCTTAGAACAAGCGCAGCTGTTTGTGACCTTGGAACCATGCCCGATGTGCAGTGGAGCAATGTTATTGGCACGGGTGGAAGAAGTGTATTTTGGTGCCTACGATCCCAAAGGCGGCACTGCCGGTACATTGATGAATCTATTGGAAGATGAGCGCTTCAACCATTGGTCCTATGTGGAAGGCGGCATTTTAGAAGAAGCATGTGGACAGCTGCTAACAGATTTTTTCCGAGCATTACGAGAAAAGAAAAAACAAAAAAAGGCTGGCAATCTCTAACGAAATACGTTATACTAAGTTTTGCCGAAAGGCTAGGACAATGGAGGTCTTGTGAAGCGTGTCAGATCCGGAAGGAAGCAGCACTAAGCAGGATTCTCCATGTGTCTGATTGAAAAACTGCTTGTTTTGAAGAAAGCAGTAGTACTAAATGAATCGATGACCATTCAAACCTGAGACAGACTGTCTTAGGTTTTTTTATTTTTTAAATTCTTTGTGAAACCAAGGGCTGTTCTAATTGTATTCTGCTTTAAATTTAGGCAATCGATAGCAGCTCTTAGAGGGGTAAGTTGTATTTTTGATACAAAGGCTTTATTCCTGTTGAGAACCTTACTCTGATAACTTTTCCGTTGGCGATTTTTATACTCTCAAAAACTAATAATGGTACATATCATAGGGGTGAATGATGATAGAGAATATCTTTTTTTTGCTCTCAAAGAATCAGTAGTTCTGACGAACTGAAACATGAATTACCTCCTCTCGGTATTCGATAGAATCTTCGTTTCAAGAACTCTTCATTTTCGCTTCAACGAATTGCCGTGGCCGTGTTATCGATAGAACTTCCCCAAATTAATCAGAAAAAATCGCTTTCCTTTTTACAGTCAGAAAAGTGATTTTTTCTTTTGAACAACTGTCACTGCAACTGTTTCTTTTTTATAAAAAGTCACCATTCTTTTCCAAGCATTCCAATGGTTTCCCAGAGATTTTATGCTATGCTTATTTTGTAGAGACTTCCGTCGTCTTTCTGCTGGCAATCCTTGATGCCAAGAGAAACGGATAGTGATTTCAGGCGACGTATTTGAAAAGAGGCGCACAATGGAGAAAATTACGATTATCCATACCAACGATCTGCATTCCCACCTAGAACATTGGCCGAAGATGCGGCGTTATTTGGATCAAAGAAAACGAGAAGCGGATACGACCGAAGAGACAGTGATCGCGGTCGACTTAGGCGACTTTGTCGATCGCTGGCATCCTTTGACAGAAGCAACTGACGGCAAGGCGAATGTCGATTTGATGAATCAAGGACATTACGATGCGGTGACGATTGGGAACAATGAGGGAGTCGGCAATCCCAAAGAGGTCTTGCAGCATCTATATGACCAAGCAGAATTTCCTGTCATTTTAGGCAATTTATTTGATAAACAGGATTTGCGTCCACCCAAATGGGCACAAGAATACAAAATCATGGAAAGCAATCAAGGCGCCAAAATCGGCTTGATCGCTTTTACGGCACCTTTTCCGCTGACATATGCCCCCAACGGTTGGGACATTCGCGAACCCTTGGAGATTTTGCCTTCATTGGTGCAGCATTTGCGCCCCGAGGTCGATTTGCTGGTCTTGATGAGCCATCTAGGCATCAATGCTGACCGCCAGATTGCGAGGGACTTTCCAGAGTTAGATGTTATTTTAGGTTCCCACACGCACCATTTGTTTGAAAAGGGCGAAGTCATCAATGGGGTCCAAATTGGCGCAGCTGGCAAGTTTGGTTTTAACATTGGCGAAGTCGAAGTGGTCTTAGATGATCACCACCGCCCAATCAAGCATCGCGCACGTGTGATTCCGACCGATTCGTTGGTGGCTTTTCCGAAAGATGAGGAAGAGATCGCCGAATATCTATCGATCGGTCATCGCTTGTTGCGGGCAAATCAGGTGGCAGAAATTCCAGCAGCTTTTACGAGGGATTGGCAAAGTCAACATTCCTTGGTTCGGGAGGCGCTTTTGGCATTATGTGCCAAAGGACAAACGGATGCCGCCATCTTAAATACGGGGCTATTTTTAGATGATTTGCCGCAAGGACGGGTTGATCAAGATCAGCTGCACACGATTTTGCCCCATCCGATGCATTTGATTCGGGTGACGTTGCAAGGCGCGGATGTCATTCGATTGATCTTAGAGATGGAAAAAATCGCAACTTTTTGCGCAATTTCCCAATTATGGGAATGGGTTTTCGAGGGAAGATTTTTGGTGAACTGGTTTATGAAGGCATCCGCTTTGATGAAAAAAACCACCAAGTATTGTGGAAACAAGAGCCCGTCGATCCTGCTCAAAGCTACACGTTGACCCTTGTGGATCACTACTTGTTTATTCCGTTTTTCCCGACGATCGAGATTGCTGGAACCGTTGAGTTTCTTTTTCCAGACTTTATTCGCACAGTGGTCGGAGATTACCTGAGTCAGAAATACCCCATTCAGTAGTTCGTCACTTCTCCAGCTGGTTTTTGCGAGAAAACCGCGACTATCATTGGGGAATAAAACAAGGTATAATAAACAGCAGGTGGTGAAAAAATGACCGAAAAACAAACGATCACAGATGAAATGACATCTGTACTAGAAGAAATTATTGAAGAACCAGCGAAACAACCGCAAAAAGGCGAGTTGGTGACTTTGTTAAATGATGAAGAATTAATGATTGGCAATCGACAATACAAACTGGTCATGGATTATCGTGAAGGCTTCAATCCAGAAAAGCTTGGCGAGCGTTACAGTGAAGTGTTGGCACGTTATGACTATATCGTAGGGGATTGGGGTTATGAGCAGCTGCGTTTGAAAGGCTTTTTTGAAAAAGATAACCGCAAAGCATTACCCGATCAGCGTATTGACATGCTGGAAGATTATTTGTATGAGTATTGCAACTTCGGTTGTGCCTATTTTGTGATCCAACGAGTTGGCGGCAAGAAAGAAAAAAGTACCTCCCGCCGACGCAAGAAAAAGCCAACCCAAAACAATCAAAATCAAAATACACAACAAAACGCCCATATAGAAGAAAAGCGTGACACAGTACCGCAGAAAAAAAGCAAACCAACGATCAAAAATCGTAAACCAAAAGAAAAGAACGTCAAAAAAACCGAAACAACTACGGTGAAAAAAGGCAAAAAAGAGTTTACGATTCGACAAAGGGAAGAATAAGATGAAATATAAAGGCTATTTGATTGATTTAGACGGTACGATTTACTTAGGAAAAGAGCCGATCCCTGCTGGGAAACGCTTCGTAGAGTCCTTACAAAAAAAAGGACTGCCCTATTTATTTGTGACCAATAATACGACCCGCAGTCCCGAAGTCGTGGCGCAGCGATTGGCGGATGAATTTTCGATCCATGTGGCACCAGAAACGATTTATACCGCAAGCTTGGCAACGATCGATTTTATGAAAGAACATGGCAAAGGCCGCAAAGTGTTTGTGATCGGCGAAGCGGGGTTGATCGATTTGATCTTAGCTGCTGGGTTTGAGTGGGAAGAAACCAATCCGGATTATGTCGTGGTTGGTTTAGACAACCACGTGACCTATGAAAAATTTGTTTTAGCAACGTTAGCGATCCAAAAAGGAGCTACCTTTATCGGGACCAATCCCGACAAAAATATCCCGACGGAAAGAGGCTTGTTGCCAGGTGCGGGTTCACTGATTGCAATGGTGGAGACTGCCACCCAAACGCAACCGATTTTTATTGGCAAACCAGAAGCCATCATTATGGAAAAAGCGGTGGCACACATCGGCTTATCAAAAGAAGAGGTCTTGATGGTGGGGGACAATTATGAAACGGATATTCGCTCGGGGATCCAAAACGGGATCGATTCTTTGCTCGTATTATCTGGCTTTACCCCGAAAGCGGCAGTTCCGACATTACCAGTAGCACCAACCTATGTGGTTGATTCTTTAGATGAGTGGGATTTTGAACAATGAAAAAACAAGTGTGGCTTGAACGCTTAGGATTTGTCTGCTTGTTTTTGTTTTTGGTCAGTCTAGCGATCACCCTAACGATCAATTTTCGACCGTTATATTGGTTTGATGTCGATCACTTGAATCTGCTGGATTATACCTCGCTAACAAGAGAAGAGTTGTTGAAGAACTATGGCTTATTGTTAGATTTTCTAAACAATCCCTTTGCAAGTACGCTCGCCTTGCCCGATTTTCCAATGTCTGAAGCTGGCGCTGGGCATTTTTACGATGTGAAGCAGTTGTTTCTATTAAATTATGCTGTGATGATCGTCACGGTGCTGCCGAGTATCTGGTTCGTCAATCGGTTACGGCAAAAACAACAGCAATGGCGCTTGATTCGTCCCTTTCAATGGGGGATGATTTTGCCGCTGATTTTCGGGTTTTTGATGGCTGTCGGCTTTGACCGCTTTTTCGTTACGTTCCATGAGATTTTCTTCAGTAACGACGATTGGCTCTTTAATCCAGCCACCGATCCGATCATCAACGTGCTGCCAGAAACGTTTTTCATGCATTGCTTTATTCTCTTTTTCGTCTTGATTGAAGTCTTCTTTTTTGCCTTCTATTGGTGGGGGAAACGAGGCTTGAAAAAAACAGCGTAATGAAAAAAGATCAACGATCCACTTCCTTTGAGAGAGGTGAATCGTTGGTCTTTTTTTATTGCGTAATGTAATGAGATTTACTTGGGTGTTGATGGGCTAAGCGACTTGCGGCAGAAGCGGCGATGGCACCTACGATATCATCTAAAAAGGTGTGAACGCGGGGACCGTCGTGCTTGTTCAGTTCTTTCAAAATGCCTGGTTTGACTTTATCAATGTATCCGTAGTTAGTAAAGCCGATGGAGCCATACACGTTGACGATGGATAGTGCGAGGATCTCATCGATCCCATAAAGCCCTTCGTCTTCTTTGACGATTTCTTGCAGTGGATGCAGCAGTTGATTTTCTTCTGCCAAAATATCTAACTGAACACCCGTTAAAATCGTGTTGTGGACTTCCCGCTTGCTTAAGACAGCGTTGACGCTTTCGATACACATCTCCAAGGTGATGCCTTCAATGTAGTCTTTTTGCAAAAACATCACCAATTCGCCGATGTCTTGCAGTGAGACACCGCGGTCGGCCAACAATTCTCTTGCTTTGTCTTCAAGTGTTTTGCTTTCTAATACCATATAGTTCCCCTCCATGTAAAAATAGTTTATTCAAAAGTCAACATGCGACTGATGGATTGCAATCATAAGTTGTGCCCTATTCCAGTTGCAGCCCATGCCGTTTGGGTTTAGTCCCTTCTGACATTTAGGTGTTTGCTAATTTTGCTTTGGCTGCCACTGCCCAAGGATGGGGGACCACTAAGTCACCGGCAAAGAGCCAGTCCATATAATATCTAGCGGCAGATTCCAAGGAATCATCGAGGCGCTCTAATAAACCGGTTAAGAAAGGTGCTTGATCTTTGCGATCCCATTTGATTTTGTCGGCTAAAAAAACGATCAGATCGAGACGACTATATTGGGCCTTTAAGGTGGTATGACAGCTGATGGCGGACAGAATCTCTGGGTCAGACACCTGAAAAACCGTTTTTGCCAACAAAGCGGATTGCTGCTGATGCAGCAAAAAAGGTGCTTGCCGCTCCGCGTCTAAGATCGGTTCGCCTACCGCTATCTGCAAGGCGATTCGCTGGTCATTAGGGATGACGACGCTGACATCGTGCAGCAGTCCTGACAAGTAAGCTTTCTCCGCGTTGACTTGAAACCGTTCTGCCAATCCTTTGGCTTCTTGGGCAACGGCTAGATTGTGGCCCGCCGTTTCGGCATGATCGAAGGCTTCCAGATACTGAACCATTTGCTCAGTGAGGGTCTTCCCCTGTAAAGGGAGAGTATAGGTGGCAAGACCAACTTGTTTCATCTCAGCTACTCCTTAAAAAGACTCGTACTGTGGGCGGGTTGCGTCCGCGTTTTGGGATCAATGTAATGGAGTGCATTGTTCACCGCAGTTGGGGCTTCCCCGAAACCAGTAGCGATCAGGTCGACTTTTCCATCGTATAAAACGACATCCCCACAGCCATAGATCCCAGGAACAGACGTGCTCATATCTGAAGAGACGAAGACTCCTTGGCGGCTGCTTTTCATGCCCCAATCCTTGATGTTCAATGTGGAAGAAAAACCGTAATTGACGATCAAAGCATCCAATGAAAGGCTGACCGTTTCATCACCCTTGACTTGCTGCAACGAGACACCAGTCAAACGTTGCTCTCCTTGGAGCTCTTGAATCACATAAGGAGTCAGAATGTTGACGGCAGAAGCTTGTAATTTGCTGACGCTATGTTCATGAGCACGAAATTCAGGACGGCGATGGATCAAGTAGACTTCACTAGTGATCGGCTCCAGCATCAATGCCCAATCGATGGCAGAATCGCCGCCACCGGCGATCGCTACTTTGCGTCCGGCATACTTCATCAAATCGGTGACAAAATAGTCTAAGCCGTATCCTTCAAACCGCTCGCTTTCTGGCAAAGTCAGTTTGCGCGGCTGGAAGGAGCCGTTTCCTAAAGCCAAAATCACGGCTTTTGAGTAATGGATTCCTTTGTCGGTAGTGACTTCGATATAGTCTTCTTGTTTTTCGACCGACAAGACGGTTTCTTCTAAACAATATTGGTGATTGAAGGTCGTCAACTGTTTTTCCAGGTTTTGGACAAGATCGCCCGCTTTGATTTTCGGATAACCTGGGATATCGTAGATGTATTTTTCTGGGTATAAAGTAGCAAGCTGACCGCCTAATTGCGGCAAGCTGTCGATAATCTTAGTTTTGGCGTTACGCATGCCGGCATAGAAAGCAGAAAACATCCCGCTAGGTCCGGCGCCGATAATCGTTATATCAAAAATATCCATGTTATTCCTCTTTTCTAACCACGTTGGGGTGAAGCATGTTCGTGTTGTACGAATAGCTTCATTATAGCAAAAATTATCCAAACTAGCATTTTTTCAATTTTCTGCTATCATGGATTTATGAGAGAGAAGGAGGAGTTAATGTGTCTGAATTTCCACAGTTAGCATTAGAAAAACAAACTGGCCATAAAGCAGTCATCAAAACCAATCGTGGGGATGTAGTTGTACAATTGTTCCCAGAATTGGCACCAAAAACAGTCAAAAACTTCGTTGAATTAGCGAAAAAAGGGTATTACGATGGGATCATCTTCCACCGTGTCATTCCTGATTTTATGATTCAAGGTGGCGATCCAACTGGTACAGGAATGGGAGGCGAAAGCATCTATGGCGGCAGCTTTGAAGATGAATTTTCAAAAGAATTGTTCAATCTTCGTGGCGCTTTATCCATGGCAAACGCTGGTCCGAATACTAACGGCAGCCAGTTTTTCATCGTAAACAACCAAAATGTTCCTAGCAACATGTTAGGTCAATTAGAAGGTGCTGGTTATCCAGCTGAAATCATCGAAGCGTATCAAGCAGGTGGTACTCCTTGGTTAGATTTCCGTCACACAGTCTTCGGTCATGTGATCGAAGGAATGTCAGTCGTTGATGAAATCGCTGGCGTGCAACGGGGACCACAAGATCGTCCAGTGCATGATGTAGTGATCGAAACGATCGAAATCAGCGAATAAAACAAAAGAGCCCAAAGCAGTTTCAACGGCCATCCTCAAGGAGATCGTTGAAATGGAAGCTTTAGGGTTCTTTTTTTCATAAGAAAGAGTTAACCGATCGGTTGGTCTTTAAACGCAGCGGCGATTTGATTGAGTGCTTTTTCTAATAGCTCTTTAGGACAGGCAAAGTTCAGCCGCATATGGTGACTGCCGTGGGGACCAAAGATATTTCCTTGATTCAATACGACATTGGCTTCTTTAATCAGTTTTCTTTGTAGCTGATTATCCGTTAGGCCATAGGCAGAAAAATCCAGCCAGATCAAATAAGTACCTTCGGGCTTTTGAAACGTCACTGCTGGGAGTTGTTCAGTCAAAAAGTCGCAGACAAAGGTGCGATTTGCTTCTAAGTAGGACAATAGTTCTTCTAACCATGCTTCAGATTCACGATACGCTGCTTCAGTAGCGACCAAACCAAACGTATTGATTTCCCCTTGAACGTTACGTTCCTGTGTTTTTGCAAATTGGCTGCGTAAGGTTTGGTCTTTGATAAATACCATCGAATTTTTGATCCCAGCTAAATTAAAAGTCTTGGTTGCTGAAGTCAAAATGATCGAAAAATCGGCAAAGCTTGGCTCGACTGTTTGGAAAGAGACAAAGTGATTTGGCGCAAAAACGATGTCTTGATGGATCTCATCACTGACAACGACCACCTGGTGCTTTTGACAAATACGGCCGATCGTCAGCAGTTCTTCTTTTGACCACACGCGACCGCCAGGATTATGAGGATTACATAGAAGAAACAATTTTACCTTCTTTTCGATGATGGTTTGTTCCATCGCCTCAAAATCGATGACGAAGTGGCCATCTTTTTCCAGTAACGGTTCTTGAATTAAGGTACGCTGATTGTTTTTGACAACCTGGGCAAAGGGATGGTAGACCGGATCGTGGATCAGTACGGCATCTCCTTCTTGGGTGTAACTTTGGATCGCCAGGGCAATACTAGGGACGACACCGCTATTAAAAAGAATCGCTTCTTTATTGATGGTATAGCCATGACGTCTTTGCTGCCAATCGATGATGGAATCAAGCAGCGAATCAGGAACGATGGAATAGCCATAGATCCCTTGGGCAACTGCTTTTTCTAACGCTTTTTTCACAGGTTCTGGTGCCAGAAAATCCATATCCGCTACCCAAAGTGGCAGCAGGTTTTCTTCCTTGTAGGTTTTTGCAATGGTGTCCCATTTAACGCTATTGGTGTTTAAGCGGGGATGGACTTTGTCAAAATTGATCATGCGTTTCCCTCCTATATTGTGTAACGTTGTTTCTGATGCTTCAAATCTACCACTAGTTCAAGTATAATGAAAGTGGAAAAGAGAGGAAAGACTATGAATTATCAAATCGGGAACATTATAGAAGGAACAGTCACTGGGATTCAACCCTATGGTGCATTTGTTTCGTTAGATAAAGAAACGCAAGGCTTGATCCATGTTTCAGAGATCCAATCCGGGTTTACTAAAAATATCCATGAAGTCTTACAGATCGGCCAAAAAATCCGTGTACAAATCATTGATATTGACGAATACAGCCAAAAGATCAGTTTGTCCCGCCGTACATTGGAAACAAGTTTTGTTCAGCCACCCTTTAAGCGTAAACGCTACTTTACAAATAAGAATAAGCGGATTGGTTTCCGTACGGTTGGAGAAGCTTTACCAGTGTGGGTGAAAGAAGCTAAAGAAATGTTAGAAAAAGAAAACAGCAACAGATAATCGTGCATATTTTCTGAAAATGTGCTAAAATTAGTTTACAAACAGATGAATAACTGAGGTGGGTATTTTGGGATCCAAAAAAGTAGCGGGTACAGTTATGATGCACTTAGCAAATGGTTCGAAACGATTTTTGATGCAAATACACGAAGGCACTGCGGAATTAGCGTCAACGGATTTTTCTGAAGATAAAACCGGCTTGGCTACGATCTTACAATTGTTTAAAGACCGTATCCACCTTGATGTGACAGCGATCGAACTCGTTGAACTCACAAATGGCAACATTGATACGCAAAACATTCCTTTATTTGTTTTTGAAACACAAGAAGCAGGACAAACGCAACAGCTGCCAGAAGGGTATGCGTGGGAAGAGCCCAATATCTTTCGTAAGATCATCGAAGACTATAAGATTGAAGGCGTTCCGTTCTTTTAGCACCTGTATACTAGTGAAAAGACTGAAGACCGTTATGACGGTCTTTTTTTATTGAAAACTTTTTGTAAATAAAATGAAATATTTCCTTGACCTGAGTCAAGAAGAATGGTAAATTAGTCAACGTTGGCAATTGAGTCAGCGGGTCAAAAATGATTTTGAAAAAACTTCAAAAAAAGACTTGACCAAAAATGAAACAGATGATATTATAACGAAGTCGCAATTTTAAAACAGTTAATCGATGTTGATACATCAACAAAATTAATTAAAAAAAGTTGTTGACAAATAACAAATCATTTGTTATTCTAATTAAGTCGCTGAGACAGCCGCTACGAAGTTGAAAAACAACGAGCGAAAAAAACTTTTAAAAAAGAGTTGACAATCAAATGTCACTCTGATATGATATAAAAGTTGCTAACACAGCACGGTAGACCTTTGAAAACTGAACAAAGCAAGCAAACGAACCAATGTGTAGGACGTTTCAATTTATT
>NZ_VHIL01000023.1:0-29780 GCF_006491895.1 Enterococcus sp. OL5 | reverse complement strand
TATATCTATTATTATAAAACGTTTTGGTCAATAAAAGTTAGATTTTATGGGGACTTTCTTTATGTATCATATTAGTTTTTATGTAAATAATCTATTGACAATAAGGAATTGTCTGATAATACTTAATTAAATATAGAAAAACAGGTATCAATTCCTACCTGTTCCATTAATACCTATTCTAAATAATATTACTTTAGGTGAATACTTCTCAACAATACCTAAATCTCTGTATAAGTCCTTGGTTAATCGTTCTCTACTAATATCATATTCATTATAGATATCAGCTCTAATTTTCTGAAAGTTATTTTGAATAATTCTATTCTTTTATTTCTCACTCTAGCAAACTTTCATATAAAATTCTAGGCAGCAAATTTTAGCTATTTTACTAAAGTTAGAATCCCTATTTAATAAGCAAGTCTTTGACTTGCTACTACCTAAAAACAAGAGAAGAAAACATTCTCTTTTTAAATTTCAATATTCTTATATAAGTAAGCAAAGCTTCGCTTTGCTAATACTTAATCAGTATGTATGATTATAAAACTACATATTATATACCATTAATATTGAATTGGAAACTTCATCCAAAAAAGTCTCTTTTTATGGGGTGTTTTTACAGATTTTATAATCATACCTCAAATAAGAATATATAAATAATAAGTTATTTAAGGTATGATTATAAAAGATGCTAATTACCCCTGATTTTATTGAGGAAATTGAATGAAAGTTACACTTCAATATTAATGGTGTATAACTTATATAATCTGTTCAATAATACTAATTCTTTACATATATGATACTTCTACTCGTTATTTCATTAGATATTTTATAATTGTCTCGAATACTATTAGTTACTCTGATAAGCTCTAAATCATAGTCTTTACAGATATTTGCACGGCATTGTTTTACCAAATATTCAGCATCTTTCTGTGTTTTTTTCTTTAATAGATATTTATATACATAAAAAATTATATCTCTTTCAGCTACATAGCTCTGGGTTTCTAATTTTCTTAAAATGAATTTAGCTATTTTCAACTCATTTTCCTTTTTTGATTCTGATAATAGATTTTCATCTACTTTAATTTTTTTAGATACTACAGTTGTTTCTCTTTGCTTAAATACATTACTAGCAATATCTTTTCCCAGAATTCTAGCAATTCCTTCGAAATTCAAAGCACTCAATGTATAATTATTAGCATACAATTCTTTAGATATATTCTCCGATTTTTCCATATCAGCATTTTTAAACTCTATAAAATTTGTATGATGGTATTTATTGCTTATTATTTTTTCATAAGAATTTTCCGTGTATTTTTCAAATAATTCAGCAGGTATTTGTGATTCTTCTAGCTTTTCAATATTTTCTGTAATCGCCAATTTGTTAATTACTCTTTGTATTCTTTTACTATCATACCTTGTTCCCAGAACAATATTTATTTCTTTCGCAATATTTTCACTTGTTAGGCATAGTAAGTGTCGAACTTCTCCTGTTTTAAAATCTTCATACATATACTCAGAAAGCATATCCAACAATGCGATAGAGATATTCAAATCACTTCCTAAAAACTTTCTGAATTTAGGGTATTCAACAGCTAATTTTTCATTCTTCAATACTTTTCTAAAAAATTGAATTTTATCAATTTGTTCTGCTGATTCAGAAGTTCTATCCAAACTACTTCCAGTCAAATATAGTAATAAATTGATGGATTTACAACTTCCTTCATACCCTGTTACATTTAATAATTTAGCAACCACTCGTAAAATATCTAAATTGGCAAAAGAATCCTTATTAAATCTATGATAAATTTGAGTGTCATCTTCCCACTGTATGACACTCGCACTTGGATTTTCGTCTTTCTCTAAAATATCATGAAAGGGTTCTGATTTAGGTAGTTCTAAAAACTCTCTCATATCAATCGTTTGTCTTAAAATGACTCTTGCATTTGTATACGAAGGATAAACCTTAGAAATTTCTGAATCGAATTTATCTAGGATAATCGCTCTTGCCTCATCAATTGATTCTTGCGTATTTTCTTTAATTAGTTGCCAAACCAGCTTTCTATCTTGAATTTCATATTGTTCGTTATAAATTTCTGATTTTACTATTTTGTTTGACTGTTTTTTCATCGGCACAATATCGCTTGTAAATTCTTTAACATTTAAAAGATTGGAAAAATGAACTTCTTCATACCCTCGATTACTTCCAAAAAATAAACGGTTAGGATTGGAACATTTTCTATCAGCAGATGGGAATAAACGAAATAATTTAGTATAGATATTCCCTATCAGTAAATAATCTTTTACTGATTCATTCAACACAAAAACGACTCTAAATTTATCAACTATTGCTTCTTTATCAGAGAAGGTTCGATACATGAAACAAGCATTTTGTTTAATAAAGTCATGATTTCTTACATAGTCATAAGTGGTTATGCCGTATTTTTCTATATCTACTTTAGAATTATCAAAATCAAGCATAATCAGTTGTTGCTGTTTAAAATTAATCGAATGAATGCGTTCAGAGAATTCTTCTGTTTCAAAATACATTCCTAACATACTTGTTTTTCCATTAACAGCAATACTTTCAGCAACATCTTCAATTTCTTTTTTCTTTATTTTTCTATATAAAGTATTTTGAATCAATCTAATTTCAACTGTGTTAGGTTTATTGCTTCTTTGAATATCTTCCATACATAACTCAATTTTCATAGTCACTGTCCTCCAACATTAGCAATCTACCGTATTTTAAAACGATTACTTTCTCTAATAATACTGTTTTTTCTTCTGTCAATCCACGTTTTCCTTTTCGAAAATTATGTAGGTTTTGATTGTGAACACCTATGGATTTAGAAAAAACAGTCATTTTTACCCCATAGTTTTTATCCAATATCTGTAGCCAAGCCTTTACCTTTTCTTGTTTCTCAGTCAATTCCTCTGCTGTTAATATTTTTGAATTCATTTAATTTATCCTCCGAAATTATTTTATTAATCAATTTAGGTCCGGACTATATCATCAATTATCAACTGAAGTCAAGAATGGATATCATTTTCGGACAACAAAAAATAATTAGTGTATTTTTATTAAAAGCATACTCTTATTTTATTACTTCTTTCTTAGATTCATCAAAACTATTAAAAACACTGATATATCAATGTTTATTATATTATCCATCCTAAATCTAACTTAAAAAACACCTCTCAGATTAATTCTAGTGGGTAATTCCCCATAAAAAAAGGTTCGCTTAATCTGAGAGGTGTTTTTTCGAAAATAGACGTAAAAATCGTTGATATAACAGTAATCTTGTATTTCTGTCAACAATCATAAAACCCTTGATAAATAAGGGTTTTTTAAAGGTCATTTTTTAAGTGGTTTTTGACAATATTTTGGAGATAATTTGTAATAAAAAAAGAGACATGATTTTACTCACATCTCCTCTAACAACTCTGTTTTCATTTTATCCATGTGTTTTTCCCACAATTTAATCACTAAATCCTCTGAAAATAGTAATTTTTCCTGCTCTTCATCAGACAATTTTTCAAATTCACTATATAATCCATTTGCTAATTTATTTAATACAATCTGAGGTATGGTTACATGGGCTTTCACAAATGTTCGTTTCACCTTATTTTTCACATATTTTTTTATTGCCAACTGATTCAAATTATCCCTATCCTTCTTTTAAATTAATCTGCTTTCTTATAAGTCATGTAACCATTTTGATAGACAATTGCTGTGCCTGCTCGATTTGTAACTTCTTCACTGCCTTCAGAATTAATACGTATATTAAATTCATACATTTCCTTTTCTTCAGAAAGAAATTCATAAGAAACTTTCTCTGGAAGTCCTATCGAATCTTTAAACTTGCTGAAATAGATTGTCGCATCATCTTTAGAAGCTATTTCAATCGCTGATGTATCAAATGCTATTTTTTTCATTGTATCTACTTTCGCACTTGGCTTATTTTGGAATACGTTATATGCTTCAACCTGTTCAGGGTCATACATGGCTATTTGATTATTAATAGAAATCGTATCTTTGTCTATTAGGGTGATAGGCGTGATTGTGGTATCGTAAACTGTCTTATCCATGCTGATAAGTGGGGTGACAATATAATAGACTTTATTTTTCATATCATACTTTACTGAATTCATATATCCAGTCATACCACTTCCTTGAAAAGCCCCCCAGCTTAATTCATTCTCAGGGAAATTAAAATGATAGATATCGCCTAATTGGTTATCTGAAATATTAAAATGCCAACCAACATGCTCATTAAAGTAATCTTCAAAATCCGTTTTAATCGTAACAATATCTTTAGCCAATTCATTGGCTTTATCATTTAATTTTGTATCATTGATGCTTTGAATAGAGTTTTCTAATGTGTCGATATCCGTCAAATCAATCATAGCAATATCCCAACCATTGATTGTTTCTTCCACACTTTCAAGCATATCAAATTGTCGGTTATAATAGTTAACGATTGAACGTAATCCTTTGGAAAAAGTATCGTCTCCTTCAATTTCAGGTGTTTCTATACGAGTATCTGAATTAATGGTTAAATACGTAGAATCGAAATTATCTGGAATAGGTTCATCAAATAATTGATTGACCTTATCGCGAACATTCACTTTTTCTCTTACATCAGCCAATTGTTTTTTATACTCTAACTTATCTCCTGATACTGCCCAAAGGCTTTTCTCCATTTTCTTTACTTTTTGTTCATCTAAATCCATATTTGGAACCGACTTTGTGCTATCAGAATATAGAGTATTGTAATTATCAATAAATTCACTTTCTACATGGTTTTTATAAAACCAGAAACTGCAACAAATGATAATAATGCCAAATAAACTAACTAATACAGATTTTTTATTAAAAAACCTTTTTGATGTATTTCCTTTACATTTCGGGCAACGATTATCTACTAATTTTTCGCCACATTTACTACAAAATTTCATTTATCCTACTCCTTAGTCACTTTCCATATAGTTGTTACTAGCATCAGAATAATGCCCATCCCTACTAATAAAATCCCAAATCCGATAGAATTTGAACTACTTATATCAAAATACTCTGAAGAAACTGAATAAGTATTTATTTCAGAAATTATTTTAAACAAAAATAAGCCATTCGCTATCAGTAGTAATACTTGGAAAAATTTACTTATCACATGATTTATGAACAACAAGATAAATGAAATCATCGGAATTATCAGAATAACAATTAATAAAAACTGATACCCACCATCCATCTTCGAGAGCAACTTTAGATAGTCATACAAAGTAATAGTAGAATCTAACCCATACCCCAAACCACTAATCTCACCATGAAGTATTGGTGCTAAGAATACGCCTGTATAATAGAATATTATGCCAATTAATGAAACTAACCAGCTATAATAAATCTTACCTGATTCACTATCCACTTGTATCTCAACTGATTCGTCATGATATTCATTTTCATCAGCTGAAACTTCATCTTTACTATTTAATGACGGTTCTATATATTCCTTTGTAACCGTAAGATTTTTAGTAGCGGTTTGAAGCAGACCATTGGCAAACTCTCGTATTTCCTCTTTATCAATTGATTTTACAGTTTCTTTCACTTTCTTATTCCATAATTGTTCTGAACTATTTTTGTTATTAGCATACCAGTAACTAAAAATGATACCTAAAAAGAACAATAGCCATCCCAAAATCGGTTGTATTGATAGTATCATCATAATAATCACTATAAAAGCAAAGACAATAACTAGATTATTTTTAATGAATGTTTCTAAATATTGAACTTTTTTTGAATTTAAGCGAAAAACATTTAATTGAGTTTCAAACTGCCTAACAATTTGTTCGCCTTTCACGCTCTTGCCACATTTTTCACAAAAATTCGAATCTTTCACTAACTTCTCTCCACATTGACTACAATAATTCATTTCTAACACTTCCCTATTTTTTACTTGCTTGAATGATTATTTTTATACAATCTTTTAAAGCCATAAAATCAATCCTTTTAATAAATTTGTATAAGGCAAATAATCAACGTTTTTGCCACAACAAAATAAGACCACCATATCAACTATAGAAATGCTGATACAATCGTCTTTTTTATGTATTTTATTTTTTTATACAGTTTCGGTAAAAAACGTTGATTATTTGCCGGTAAAATCTTGCTTCCCTCCAATAATGTTACCCTTAGATTGATAATTTATCAAGTCTCATTTTCGGGACAAACCTTCTTTTTTAGCAATGTTATAAACAGTTTTTTCGGACACACCACATTTTTCTGCAATTTCTTTCAGTGATAGCTGATTCCCCTTATATAAAACAATGATTTTCTTACGTTTACTTTGTTTTATTGGTGGTCTTCCCAAGGTCTTGTCAGTATTAGCTAAGGCTTCCTTTGTTCTGATACTAATATTTTCAGCTTCAAATTCTGCTATTCCAGCTAAGACAGTATAAAATAATCGTCCACTTGCTGTTCTGGTATCAATCGATTCTTGAATACTTTTCAGATAAATTTCTTTCTCATTCAACTCTGACATCAGATTCACCAATTGTCGAGACGACCTGCTTAATCTTGCTAAATTATAAATAAGTAAAGTATCTCCCTTTTCTAATCGGTTCAATGCTTTCTCTAACTCCGTTCGATGTTCTTTTCTCCCACTAATTTGTTCAGAAAACAATTCATCTGGTTCATAGTTTTCTAGAGCCTTCCTTTGCACTTCCAATCCTAAATCTTGCGTGTTTTTACTTGTTCGTATATAACCAATAGTTCTGTTTTGCATAGTATCTCCTCCTTTCTATCGTAAATAGTAGTGCATTTATTTGCTGTAAGATATAAAAATCCCCCAACAATTGGAATATGTTAGGGGAAATGAAACATTTTGAAATATTCATTAATATAGAGGGGAAATTCCAAATGGTTCTCATCAAGGTAATTTTATTATCAAACAAAATATAACAATTGTCGAGTAATTCGCTTGTTCCTTTACTTTTCTATTATTACGCTTTAAACATAGTCATAATTACTTATTTGACAATATTTACGCAAAAATAAGACACGCTATAAATTTGTAAAATCGTTTGTAATTGGTATAATTTTAGATAGTTAAAAATAACATATAAAGGAGGTAATTTCATGACAAATGGAACAAGTCAAGGACTCTTCGTAGTCGTAGCAATTATTATATTCGGTATTTTTGTTTTGATAAGCTATATGCTTTTCAAGGATAATTTAAAACCAACACTAGCCAATATATTTACAGACGGCTTAGAACAAGCAAAGGACAGTTTGGCTAACTCTCAAAATAAAGATTCAACTGATATAACTGGTAGAGAAGATGAAAATTATATTTACACCCAACTTAGAGAGCTGATGAGAGTAAAAATGAATCAGCTATTTGGATTAAAACAGAAAAATTAGCTGATAATACACTTAGCATTATTGCATCAAGCACTTATGATGGTGGGTATACACAAGGTATGGCAGAAATGACAGGAAATTTAAATTTACCTGATTCAATAAACGGTAAATTCATTTCAATTATTGGAATGCAATCATTTCAGAATGCACTTTTCACTGGAACGATTCATTTCCCCAAAAATATTACTAAAATTGATGCAATGTCATTTTTAAGTTCAAGATTTACTGGTAATTTGACTCTTCCAAATACTATACAGGAAATAAACAGATTTGCTTTTGCTTGGTCTAAATTTTCAGGAAATCTGACCTTGCCAGCTAACTTAAAATCAGTTGATTATGGTGCCTTTCGAGCATCTGAATTTAGTGGTGATTTAACTATTCCTGAAAAAACAACATTGATTTCTTTCAATGCTTTTGCCGAATCTGAGTTTTCGTCAGTGAATGTATTAGGAACAACTGATATTAAATTTTATAGTATCGATGACACACTTTCTAATACAATGAATTCAGGTAGTGCTATTGGTATGTCGGAATCTTCACCTCAAGCAAGTGAAGGACGTGCCTTTATAACTGGTGATAGTAATGCAGTGACTGGAACGGCAACAACAGGTTTTTATTATAAATCCAAATAAAGTGTTTAAAAGCTATCTATTTTTATAGATAGCTTTTTGTTTAAATAAAAACAGTAGTGTCTGGGTAAACACTACTGAAAAGATATTGATATAAAAGAATGATACTAAATTACTTGGGTTAGGTTAAAATTCAATATCTTTTCTTAATATATATAACAAAAATCTAAATATTCCAATAATTAATTTATCCCCTTACCTTATTAAACAAAAGAATATTATCCAATTGTGATAACTATCACTTAATTAAAGATAATTTTATTCCATATGAAAATATATACTTTAATTAAGCAGTAAGATGAACTGCAAAAAAAAAGTGAGGTTTTTTATTATGAAAAAAGTATTATTAACTAGTACTGCATTAGCAACCCTATTTTTAGCAGGAGGATTAAGTGTTTCTGCAGCTGTAGTAACACCTGATAGCCTACCTATCCCTGTAAATGTAACACCTGGTGGAGCAGAATTTGCGTTTAATGCTGATATGACTGCTTCTGATATCCTAGTAGATGCTACATTGATTGAAGGAACACAATCAGGAACTTTAACAAACGTAGGCGGAACTCTTACAAACTTAAATTTGGATAGTGAATCAGTTACTGTTTCTGCTACATCTGCACTAGCAGGATTAGTAGTAACTGGAGGAACAACTATTGAGGCTGAAGCAATTCAAGAAGAATCAGATTCAGTTGATGTTGCTTTTACTATTAACCGTGCCGCTGCAATAGCTTCTACTGAAGACCGTGTTATTACTGTAACTGCCCAAGATGCTGGTGACAATGAGGATGGCCCAGCATTCTAATTAGAATGTTAAAAGGTGTATCTATGAATATCTCTTGCAAACACAGGGACTCTATTTTTAGAGTTTCTGTGTTCTTCCTAATATTAATTTCTATCATTCATTTTCGAACAGTGACTGGACTAGCTAGCGAAACAAATAATACATTAAATATTTCAATTTCCAATACCAATTATGAATCAGATATAAACAGTTTGACTTTTTCACCAGAAAAAGGAAAAGATTATACGTTTGATATAACCGTATCAAATATAGGTGATGGTGATTCGACAATTCTAGTAAATGTATTTCCTTCAACAGCTATAAGTAATGGCTCAGCAATCGTTTATTCGAAAGTAACTGATAAACTTTTAAACAAAGATTTCGACTTTTCGAATTATGTTACTATCCAATCAGATTATTTGAATGAAGAAAACCAAATTGAGTTAGCTCCTAATGAATCAAAACTGGTGCATTTTACTGTTAATATTCCTAAAGACACAAGTATTTCAGGTTCAATACTAGGAGGAGTTAATTTCAGTCAGCAAATTGATTTTGAGACAAATGAAAATTCTGTTGGAATTGAAACACTTTTCGAACGCGTTATATCTGTAAATCTAGAATTAGACGATGACAGAAGTGTAAAAGATTTATCCTATGAAGATTTTTCGTTCTCTGCAAATCAAAATGGTGTTAATTTAACATTCAACGCTTATAATTATAACGCCTTTTTAGGCAATTTAAATAATGCTTCTTACGTCTTAACAAATCCTTCGGAAGAAGTAATTGCTTCAGGGACTTTTTCAGATAACGTTCCTATTACAGCAATGTCCATTGTTCCACTATCTATACCATTAATTGACGGAACAGAACTTTTTGAAGGTGACTATAATTTGACTATTGAAACATCAAGAAAAGCTATAACCACTTCTTTCAATTACACTAAAGAAACTTTGAACGAATTCAAAAAAGACAATGAAGATAAAAGTTCTGTAGTTATTAAAACTAATTCAAACACTTTGTTAATAATTGTCATTTCAGTGTTATCAATAGCTTTAGTAGGAACGATAGTTTATATAGTAAAGTCAAATAAAAAAAGAGAGAAATAGTTCTCTCTTTTTTATTTACATCTATTGACTATCGATGTCTGAATTAATGTATTTAAATGTTCCCAATCGTTTGTATTATGAATATTACCTAGAAAGGCAAATTCCTGATTTTCCGAATGAATCAAAACACCATCTGATACTAGAATATCTGCTTGTTCCAAGTGTTCAGTAAAATGTAAAACAGTTCCATTATAGATTTTTAAGAGAATATTCTTAATGACCGAAATATACTCAGGATGATTTAACGTTGAGATACCTATTGATAGAACCTCATTCTTTTGCAAAGGAACATAAGAGCCAATTATTTGCCCCATTTTTTGAATAAATAGTCCTTTATTTTTGATATTCAATGACGATTTTTTCAAGGAATTCTCCACTACAGCTTCTACTTCTTTTCCACTGTCTAAATAAAGAGATAAGTTTTCTTTTGACATAAACTTATCTAAGTACAAATTCTCATATCCCCAAGTATTAACAACAATTTCATATACAAGTTTATGAATAGTGTTATCATCCAATTCATACTTTTCAGACAATTTATCAATTATAGAATTAGAGAAATCTATGATTTGGTTATTTTCAATACTAATAAATTTTCCACCCAAAATTATTTTTTCATCTTCTGTAACCGTCTCAGGGATAAAGAGCATTGCCCAGAAATAATAGTAAATAAGCTCTGTTCTACTATCTTTTTCTGTTCTAATAGGAAGTGCCTTCCTTACTGGTGTTTCATCGTACATTTCAGATAAATGTCCAAAGATTTCTATGCTTGATGAACAGTCACTATTAATAAAATATCCTTGAGTTACTGAGTTTTCAATAATGGAGAACATCAAATCATGTTTAATCTTAGTCGTTCGTAACGGTTCATATTCTTTAGCAAGCAAATCAATTGCGGAACGAATATTTACTTCTATATAAACATTATTAGCTAAAATCTCGATTAAATAAAAGTACATTCGAATACACATTTCTTCTCCATTCAATTCGATGGTATCCTTATTTTTATCAAGGGTTATCGGCATGTTTTGAATAGTTAACATCTTTCTTAAATATCTTAATAACTTATAGCAATACGATGTGCTAAATACTAAATTATTAGAAATTTCAACAACTCTAGCTCTTCTTTTTTTAAACATATATATTAGTAATTGATAATAAGGAGATTCAATAAAATAGGTTTTCCTAAGTTTAACAAATAAATCAAGATAGTATTCTTGTTTCATTTCTTCGGTCAAATATATATTTTTTTACCTATAGTAAAAATAGGCTTTTCTTGTTTACTGAAAATATTAATATTCTCTTCTATTTCATATAATAAGTTTCTTAACTGATAAGTGGTTTTGTTGCTTTCTTCACAAAACTCCTTAATTGAAATGCTTTTCTTTACAAAAATTTTCTTTAATAGTACAAGTTTCTCTACTTGTTTTTTGGTCAAATAATAACTGTAAATTTTTTCAATGTATTCCATTATAGCTCGCCCCGCTAAAAGTTTTTCTCCATCGAGTAAATTACTTAAAATTTATTGAATTTTCCTTAACATCCAGTAATCTTTACTCTTTCTTCATAACCATTTATTTTGTAAGCGATAGCAGATGATTCTGAAACAGTTACATCTTCATCGATACTACTTGATTCGTTATCATCATTTAGCTCATCATTTGTTTCATCTGGTTTGCTAATACCTTCCTCGATAGTAGTATCCCTATCGTCACTACTATCAGATATTTCGGATTCTTGCATATCTTCCTCAATAGATTCATCAGGTTGAGTATTCATTTCTTCTGATTCATCTGGAGATTCATCCGTGACTTCTACCTCATCATCCTTTATATCCCCATCTTCACTAGCCTCAGATGAATCAATCGGTAATTTTTCATAATAAACTTCTTCACTTGTAGTCGACTCAAATTTAACTATTATATAGTAACTGTCATTGCTAACAAGAAAGTCCTTTACGTTTAAGTCAGCCTTAATCGTTAAATTAAAACTGGTATTATCCACATTTGAAAAATCAATTTCGTTAGTTTCTACATTATTAATAGCTAATAATTCAGATGTCAATGATTCACCATTAGAAATTAAATCAATTCGAAAACTACCATTATAATCTTTATCTGAAAAATCAATATTTACGATTTGAGTAGTTTCAATTAGATAATAATTTTCTTTCTTAAAATCTATATTAGTTAATTCAAAAGTTAATTGTTGTGAACTTTCTGAAGCCAAAACTTTGGGACTAAAGAAAAAGATGCTACTTATGCCTACCAAGAATATTATTTTTTTCATGATTTCTCTCCTAAAAAACTTAAAAGTATAATTCAAGAAAAAAAATAGTTATTTCATTAGAAAAACCTTCTTTAAATCCACTTATGTATACTTTTAGTATTGTTTTATTTAACTTATCATGATTTACCGAAAAAAATTTATCCAATAATAATCACTTTATTAAATAAATTGATAATTATTTCAATTTTAAATAAAAAAATACATACCCTTGTAAGATATGTATCTTTTTATACGAACAATTCATTCCATGTAAATTATCTTTTTCTCTTAATCCAACAGTCTTTGTACTCGTAGATATTAACAATTCTTATACTAGGAACTAATAACTTCAAATCTTCAAACAGAAGATTTAAATCACAATCAACATTCGCTATCACAACAAATTCATCAAGCTCTCCTAAGGCATCGTGATATTCTATAATGTAACTTACAACATCTCCCCAAAAGTGCTCCAGACGATGGTATTTGGTTGGTATCTCAAGCTCAGATTCTTTAACTATACTAACTACTTCTTTAATCGCATAATGTTGAACATCAATATCACCAATCGAATCAATAAAATATTGAATTACTGCGGGGATACTTTCTGTCTGTTTAACGATTAATGTTCTTTCAAAAATATTGTTTGCCTTATGGCTAAAAAATCGGACCGTTATCATTCTTGCGTTCTTTTTCAGTTTTAATAAATCTTTCACTTCTGACATCTAACCTCTCCTTAAAACACGTTTAATTACAGCTCTAATTCTAATCTTTTTACTTTAATTTTTTTATCCTCTTATTTATGTAAATAATTTATTTAGTGTAATTATATCTATTGTTTAATTAACAAAGGAGTTCTCTTAGCTGTTTTATCTAGATTAAAGATATCGAAAATTCGTTTTACATATAGATTTTATTAAAATTATTACTCTGGATTGACGAGATGGTTAATTGTTGCCCTCATTCTAATCTGCCAATTCTAACTTTTATCAATCGAATGATAGGAATATTTGTTAATTTCTATACAATCAGAGCATTTCACCTCACCATCATTTGCCAAAAGAAGACTGGAATACATTGCAACAAAAAAATTTCCACATGAGCATTTGCACCACCAAACATCAAATAATGAACTATCATTTTCAGTTCTAATCGGTCGTAACACCTCAATTGCTGTAAATCTTTTATTAAGTGTATCCCTGAAGACCGTTTCTTTCATACTTTCACCTAGATTCTTTTTTATTTCAACATTATACTATTTCTAATTCCAAATAAATTATTTTTTTGTATACAAAAAGTAAGGGTAACAGAATCAGAACACGCTAAAAATTTAAATAACATTAATTTATTAATCACACATCACTTTTATAGACAAGTAGACTTACACACAACACTCAAATTTCCAGCACTAAGAAACGGATGGTATAATGAAAGGGTAATGTAGGGGTGGGATAATTTTTAATGGGATACTTATGAGATGGATATTTTTGTGAATCAGAGATACTTTATTAAATTATGAACCCCTTCATAATCCCTACATCTATTGATTTTCACCCCCTACTTAAACCCTACATCAACCCTAAAAAAGAGGTTTTTTCAAAATAATAGATGATAACAAAATGATAACTTTCGTGATAACTTTTTGAAAACTATGCCAATTTTGAGGTAAATTCGGAAAAATCGCAATGGAAACCCCCGTGAATTTTCAAAACAGCTGCTCCATGAAAAATTTCAAAAAATTTCTATTCAATACAACCACTTAGTGATGGATAGAAATGAGAATGGATAATTATGTGATTAGGTTTATTTATGGATAGTTTCGAGAAGGGATACTTTAAAAAAATTAAACAAACCAAAATATGGGAGGGAGTGTTTGTGACCACACTTATTGTAAACAATCGGGCAATTGATTCTGATGAATTAGTAGACATCATAATTAATTCAAATGGAATATATAAGAGTACATTGATTAAGCTATTGCAGTGTAATCGTATCAGCTTAGAGGCACGTTTAAAAACCCTAACAAGGAACAAAATCATTTCTAAAGGAAAAGTAAATAAACCTTTCTATTATGTTAGTAGCTATGACTTGAAACATATGAAGGATTTAGACTTGCAGTCAATGGTCGTTCAATATTTAGTTTCAATTGGCTTATATACCAATAAAATTCAAGTGATTGATTCCCTAGATAAGAACAAACAGCTCTATATTTCAGTCTATGCCTCAGGAAAATTTAACTATAAAAATGTTGAAACTATAAAAAAACTTGCAAATAACCGGTTCAATCAATTTTCTTCTGAAGAAGATAGAAAGTATTTTAGTCAATTTATCATCAACGAATTGACTAAATTTCCAATTAGAGTCTCTTCTTTTTCAGATATGCTACAAGAAAAATATTATACAACCTCTTTAGAAACTGTTGATATATTAGCTATTCCTAATAAAGAATTTATCCCTGCTATACAATCCAACTTAGCAGATGTGTCGTTTAGAAATCTAGAAAATAATAGCACTCTCATTAGAAATGATATTTTGATTTATCTGAATGATTCTAATACCCTTGGTTATTTTGTGAGAGAAAAGAATCAATATACATTACAAGCAATTTATTCAGTAGTTGACTTCTTCTATTATTTAACCCTGCACAAGAATTCTAAAGATGCCATTTATATTTCTGATAATAGAAAAGAATATGATAATGCAGATGACTTGTATTTTCAAAGTTATTTGAATAAAGAAAAGTATAATACTGTTCAAATAAAACAAGGTAAACAAAAACCACAACCTTAATTGATTGTGGTTTTGCTTTTTCCTTTAAAAGAAGGTTGAAATGAGTGCTAAAATTGCTAAACCACCTTGGGTTAGAATAATTTTTTTATCACTTGTAATACTGCCATATAATGCCACTAAAATAATATAAATTAATAGCAATCTACTAATTTCGATTGGATTACTTGAAAGAAAAACACTATATAATAACCCAACACCAATCAAACCATTATAAATCCCCTGATTTTTAAAAAGCGTGTTTAAAGCTTTGCTTTTCAACTCTTCTTTTGTCATGTTAAATACTCGACTTGTAGCGTCTGAAGTTGTAGCAAACGTTTCTAAATATAATATATAAAAAAATTCCAACGATACTAAAATAATCAATACTGTTGATAAAATTGACATTTTTTCTCCTTTCATAACTATTTATTTTTATTACTATCCAACTATACGTTATTTTAAGTGAGTTGTAAAATATCTTATAGCCACCAATTTAACCTAAGGGATTGAACTTATCCAAGCTAGCTCGTATTTCTTCTTCTTCTAATCCGATGTATCGGATAGTTACTGCTTGACTAGAATGATTAAAAATTTTCATCAATGTGGGAATATCCCTGAATTGTCGATAATACTTATATCCGAATGTTTTTTCTCATGGTATGTGTGCCGATATAATCCAATTCAAGAACACTTGCGACTCTTTGAAGCACTTTATAATATTGATGTGTACCTAGAGCTTGTGAATGGTCTGAAGGACGATAGAAAAGCCATTCCGCTTCATCATCGTGATAGGTATTCAAATAATCAATAATTAGACTTGTTAGATTCGATAAATTTAATTCCCTTTGCTTGTTCGTCTTTTTTTCAACAATGATAGTTGTCGTTTTATTTTGAACATCAGACACTTTTAAATTTAATATATCAGAAATCCGTAAGCCAGTGAAAATGCCTATGGTAAATATTAAATGGTCTCTTTTCCCATGTTTTCCTTTATTTAACTCAGATAAAAAATCTAGCATTATTTTCTTTTCTTTAATTGGTTTTACATTAATAATATTTCGTGTCATTTGACCTCCTCCTACATGTTATTGATGGGATACTTTTCTATTCATTAGTGATTAAAGTATCCTTTCCATCTTTATGGTCTGTTTAGATGTTGTTAAATCAACATCTGCAAGGGATACTAATTACAAAAGTATCCCTTATAAGTACCTTTATAGCATCTTAAATAGGAGGGTGCAAATTTGAAGACCATTTAAAATACAACTTATAAATTTCTAATGTCATTCTATAATTGTAAGATTAATTACTCTTGTAACAGTCCAATTCTTCATTTATTCTAACAGTAAATATTATCAGAATCATAAGCAGTTCCAAGTAATAACTCTTATAATCACTGTCTTGTTTTTTTCCATAGCTACCATGAGTAATCTTGTTTCGAATTGCCAATGCATTGCTAAATTTTTTATTATCCATTATATATGAAATATAATCACTCTCTTGTTTAGAAAATAAAGTATTACTATATTTAACATTTCCTTTCACATTTTCTTCCTCAATAACTTTTAAATCTGATTCTGACAGGTATAGAGTAGATAAATAACCTTTCTCCCACAACAAAAAATAAAAACTTATACTTGTAGGATTTGTAAATCTTATTTGGTTAGCCAAATTAATATACAAAACTTTATCCTTTATAAGAGAATCTATCACTTTCTTCTGATACTCATAGAAGTCATTAATCGAAATTCCATATTGAACATACTCATAAAAATTCTTTCTACCTTTTTTCTTTTCTGGGAATGATAAATTCGATTGGCTGTTAAAGATTAATTTACAAAAATTTAGCTTTTCTTTTGAATCAAAGTAGACAAATTTTTTTTCACTCAATGATTTAATTTCCTGATAGTTAGTAATTTTTGAATCCAATTCGAAAACATCAGAATCAATTTCACCATATCTCTGAACAAAATCAAATTGTTTTAATAAACTATCCAGTTCTGGAATTAACAGTTTACATCTTTCATAATAAGTATAGCTTTTTGAACTTGCATTAAAGAAAAAATCAGGAAAACCATACTCAGATTTTAAATGTTCATTGTAGTAAAAAGCGAAAACTTCTTCCAAATCAATTTTTAAGAAAGTTAAATAATCAAAGTATGCTAATAAAGAAAGCTTATAAAAATTGTTTTGGTATTCAGATATGAGTGTTTGATTATACGCATAATTTGATTTAGTTTGAAATATCTCTAACAAACCGCCATGTTCATATGGTGAATCAAGCATAGAAAATTGAAAGAAATGGTTAAAAAAACCAAAAAAATAAATAAAATTAATTCAAATTGATAGGGTAATCATGTTCCTCATCAATCCAATCTTTAGATAACAAAAATTGCAAATCTCTAGAACTTTCTTGCACAAACTCAAAGTCTGTTTTTAAGCCTTCTTTAAGACCTACTGCCATTTTCCAAGATACTCCATTTTTTAAGGACATCGTCTTTTCAGTTTGTTCTATTTTTTTCTTTCTTGCTTTTGAAATTATTCTTGAATCAAGTTTATATTCATGATGTAAGCTCCAATATGAAATTCGCTCTAAGTAGTTAATATTCGCTTCATCAAGTTCACAATATCTTCTAGCCCAGTCATTTATTTCTTCATCAGATAAGTTATCTGGTAAATAAATGTTTTTAATATTAGGAGAATCATACTTATCAAGAAAAAACTCAAAGTAAACAGGATTTGACAATAGTTTCTTCTTAAAAAACAATTTATACTTTTCACATATTTTTTGATATTCTAATAATAAGTGAATAGGTACTTTATATTCATCAATAATTTTCTCGAAGTCAACATATTCTGTCCTCTTTATTACCTTGAACCTAACAAATATATCCCAAAAATCTGATTGATATTGAAAGTGTAAATCACTATATTCTGTTATGTATTCTGACAATCCTCCTTTACCGAAATATTCGTTTAATAGTCGATGAGAACTTTTTCTACATTCAGAAATTTTTTCTGATGACATTTCCTTAAAATAACCCAAATCCAAAAACTTTAACACATTATATATTTCAATTGCTTCATTAAGAGTATTGATTATAGGGTTTAAAATAAAGTCATTGATAAAAGTTTCTACATTACTTAAATCTAATCCAGTTGATAAATCATTTTCGCCATAAAACTTAATCCAATTATTTTTCATTCTTTAAATCACCTTTCAAATTCTATAAATTTAGTATACCAAGTTTTATTAAAAATTGGACTTCTATAATGTTTGCAATGGTGAGTATTCCACCGCTTTACTAATTTCATCCTCAATATTTAAACTTCTTAGATACACCTCAGTCGTTTTAATTGAAGCATGTCCTAATAATTTCTGAATTCTATAAATATCAGTGCCATTACGAACCAATTTTTGAGCAAAATAATGTCGAAAACTGTGTGGACTTACCCTAATAGATTTTCTAATCTTGCATTGATTCCCAATTTTTATGATTGCTCGTTCAGCTAAAATATAGTTGTATTGTTTGCCTTCTCTTGTCAAAAATACATAATTGTCTATATTCTCTATTTCGTTATAATCAAAAAAGGAATTTGCTACTCTCTTATATTTTATATACTCTTTATAAATTAAAGGTGAACAATGAACAATCCTATCTTTCTTCCCTTTCCCATTTTCAACAAATAACTCTTTATTAGTAATGTGAACATCTTTTAAGTTCATTACCTCATTAATCCTAAGTCCTGTATCTATAAGAATGAGTAAGAGCAAATAATCTCTTTGATTCGTGAATTTTGTTTGATAGCCAGTGTGTTGCTTATCCATTTTCTGAGGTTTAAAGAAAGTTAACTTCTTCGCTACTTTCAACATTTCTTTGATTTCCATATCATTAAATGTCTGAATAATTACCTTACGCTCTTTTACCCACTTAACACGCATGCAGGGGTTTCTATCGTATCGGATATAATCTTCATCTACACAATACTTAAAATACGCTCTGATGCTTCTTAGATGGCTATTCACATATGTTTCAGCACATCCCTCTTCTAATTTCATCAACATGAATTGCCGAATACTTTTTGGTGTCACGTCTTCAATAAAGTATATCTGCTCTTTTTTCAAAAATTCAAAAAACAGTTTCAAAAACTTCTGATGCTTCTTTATCGTCTTTTGTGAGATTCCTCTGGCTTTTTCGTTGAATAACATTTCTTCTAATAGTTCCTCTAACCTGAAATTTTGCAAAACAAAAACTCCCTTATCAACTTTTTCTAAAAGTTAATAAAAGAGTTCAGAATTTATTTCCTCATTGGATATGGTATCCGTATCGAAAATACCCTCATTTTATCTGGTATCCGAAGTCCGAAAAATCGGCTTAGACTACATACTAAATGAGTGAGAAACGCTGTCAAACCAATGAAAATCCTTAACGAATCCCCAAAGCAATCCGTGCGTAACGACTCATTTTATCGGTCGTCCATGCGGGATACCAAACTAATTTTACCTCTGGATTTTTGACTTCTGGAATATCGCTTAATGCTTCGTGTATCGATTCAGTCAATACGTCGGCTAAGGGACAGCCCATTGTTGTTAAGGTCATTTTGATTACGGTATTGCCTGTTTCTGCATCAAATTCGACTTCATAAACTAAGCCTAGATTCACTATATCAATCCCCAACTCAGGGTCAATCACGGTTTCCAAGGCAGCCAAGACACGCTCTTTGATTGCTTCTGCTTCTACTTCAGTATATGCCACGGTTGAAGACCTCCTTTAATTCTTGTTTCAAATAATACCTTCTTTTGCAAGATTTGTAAATGGACGATCCTTGATTATGGACGGCTTTTCTTGTGTATTTTCAGTTCTGGGAAGACTCCTGTCGTTTTAAAGGTCCGTTGTTCATCATCTGTCGCAAAACGGCCTGTAATCGATTGGGTCGGCACAAAATTAATAAACGCATTGCCGTCAGCTTCTAAAACGGCTTGTTCTAAATCGTAGATCTCGTAGCGCGTCACGACCATCATGATCATATTGCCAGGTACGCCTGAATACCCTCCGACTGAGGGGAACAAAGTCATGCCGCGAAACACATGCTTAGAAATATTTTTCCCAACAGCTTCCGCATTGGTCGTAATAATCATCGCCGTTACCTTTTGATGACTTGTGTGCAGCATGTCCACCACGTAGCTCATCGCGAAAATCGAAATGATCGTGTACAAGGCACTTTCCCAAGAAAAGACGAAACCTGAGACCATTACAATGATGCCGTTTAAAATAAACATATATTTACCGACCGTTTTTCCAGTCGTTTTTGATAATATCAACGAAAGGATATCCATTCCGCCGGTGGTAAAACCCATTTTCAGTGAAAACGCAACGCCGACGCCTAACAGTACGCCACCGAGCAAAGCGTTAACCAAAATATTGTCAGTGATCGCTCCTTGCGGAAGGATCATCGTTAAGACAGAAACGACAACGACATTGATAAAGCTCAATAGTGTCGATGATTTCCCGAGTTTGATGAACCCGAGAACAAAAATAGGCAAGTTTAAGAGGAAAATAAACAGCCCTGTACTAAGGTGAACGCCAAAATGTTCCAAGGCAAGTGCCACGATCAATTGGGCGACCCCGTTCATCCCAGCAGAAAGAACGTTTGCGGGAATCAAAAAGAAATTTAAAGCAATGGCTGCGGTGATACCTGACAGCAAAATAACCCCTATTTTTTTCAATCGTTCTGATTGTTCGTGCTTCGTTAATAACTTACTCACAATGATCTAGCTCCTTCACTAAAAATCTCCTTCCAAAGAATAGCAGTTTGTGTGAAAAAATGAAACAATTATTTGCAAAAATTTACTTTTCATTCCCGCATCGTTCGCCTCCATGTTAAAATCATAAGTAAGAGATGAGAGGAGTGATTGATTTTGGCAAAAGAAGCAAGTTTTGATGTCGTATCTGAGATCAACACAGAAGAAGTGAAAAACGCCATTCAACAGGCGGAAAAAGAATTGAAAAACCGATTTGATTTTAAAGGCTCCACGGTAGAAATCAAGATGACTGAGGGCAAATTGACGATTGTTGGGGATGACGAATTTAAGCTGGAGCAAATCAAAGATGTGCTCTTTGCGAAGCTGATCAAACGGAATGTACCAACGAAAAATATACAATTTGGCGAAACGGAGCATGCCTTGGGGGCAAAAGCTCGTCAAACAGCAGAATTGATCAATGGGATCGATAAAGAAAACGCCAAAAAAATAACGACAGCGATCAAAAACGCCAAGCTAAAAGTTAAAACCCAAATTCAAGACAATCAAATTCGGGTAACAGGCAAAAGTCGTGACGATCTGCAAGAGGTGATCCAATTGTTGCGTAAACTGCCTTTGACGATCGACTTACAGTTTACAAATTATCGCTAATCAAAAAAACTAGAACAGAGTCTAACGTGAGGGTTAGGCGAAATCAGCTTTATCTACTGATTTTGCGCAACCGCTCCTGAAAGCTCTGCTTCTAGTTTTTTTCTTGCCAAAAATGAGTCAATGCTTTTGATAACTCTTGCGGTCGACGAATCTGCAAGGCATGCTGCCAATGCAGTGGGAAAAGTTCTTGGTAACGCGGTGTCCGAAAGCGCTGATCCAGCAATAACACCACGCCGCGATCGCTGACATCCCGGATCACTCGACCGGCTGCTTGCAGGACTTTATTCATCCCGGGCAGCTGATAGGCATACGCAAAGCCAGCTGCCTTTTTTTCATCGTAATATTCCCGAATCAATTCTTGTTCGTGATTGATTTGCGGCAGTCCGACACCTACTACTGCGGCACCGATCAAGCGATCGCCTTTTAGGTCGATCCCTTCAGAAAAAATTCCTCCAAGGACACAAAATGCCACCAATGTTTTTGGTTGACTCTCTTGTTTATCTTGAATTGTTTCTAGCACGGATGATTCTTGCTGATTCACGGATTGAAACTTTGCAAGAAATGCTTCACGTTCAGCTTCATTCATAGCTGTCCCCTGAATCAAGACCTCCACCTCTGGCGCCTGTTGAGAAAATGCTGCCGCCACATCATCCAAGTAACGATAAGAGGGGAAAAAGACCATATAGTTTCCCACTTTCGCCGCGGTCATTTGCTGGATCGCATCAACGATTGCAGGAATGCTGGCTTCACGTTGGCGATACGTCGTTTGGATATAGTCCGCAATAAAAATTCCTTGATTTTTCGGATCAAAAGGACTTGGCAAGCGATAGCGCAATGCTTCATCACCACCACCTAGGACCTCCTGATAATAAGACAAGGGGGTAAAACTTGCAGAAAACAAAAGACTGGCCTTGCCCTTATCTAACACAGATTCGAGAAACGGCGCTGGTTCGATGCAAAATTGCCTTAGTTTGATATCATAGCGGTCGATCTCCACCGTCGTTTCGTAGTGATCATCATAAAATTCACTGATCTTCAAATAATGGTTAGCTTCAAAATACACTTGCAACACTTCTTCTTGCAATTCATGCTCAGGATTTGCCGGCAACCATTCCTTCATCAATTCAGCTAATTTGTAAAGCTGGTTGACCATTGTATCATGAGGAGCCGCTTGATGATGGTACTCCCATCCTTCCTCTTTTGCTAATTGGGCTATAGTCACAAATTCTTTATCAACTTTGTTTAGTGCTCGTTTTAATTTCTGTTGATCTTTCGGCAGCTTCTTCTTTAATTCCTTAAATGGCTGTCGCGAGATTGTTGCGGAATACATTTCTTTTGAACGGTTAACTAAGTTATGGGCTTCATCTACTAAAAAGAGATACTCTTCTTCTGGCTCTTCAAAAAATCTACGTAAATAAACGGTTGGATCAAACAAATAATTATAATCACCTATAATGACATCGCAAAAGACACTGACATCTAGTGAAAGCTCGAAGGGACAAACCGTATGTTTCATTCCATAAGTCTCGATCACTTCTCGGGTTATTTGGTTTTCGTGATGCAACAGATCCCACAAAGCTTCGTTGATTCGATTGTAATAGCCTTGTGCATAAGGACAATGCTCAGGCGTACAATTTCGTTCATCCAAAAAGCAAATTTTGTCTTTGGCAGTGATCGTGACACTCTTAGTTTCACTACCGTTGTCTGCTAACTTGCTCAATGCATCTTCAGCCACTTGTCTGGTGATCGTCTTCGCCGTCAGATAGAAGACCCGATCAGCCCCTTCTTCCCCGAGAACTTTTAATGCGGGAAACAATGTTGACATGGTTTTTCCAGTTCCAGTGGGCGCTTCCGCAAAAAGTCGCTTGCCATTTTTTAGTGTTTTATACGCCGCTGCTGCTAACTCTCGCTGCCCTTTGCGAAAGGTTTCAAAAGGAAAAGATAGCAGCTGCAAAGATGTATTTCGGACACGACGCCAATTCTCTTGAAAGACTAGCCACTTATGATACTCCTGAAGTAAGTCTTTATAAAAAACTGCCAGTTCTGAAAACTGAAACGTTCTTCTCGTACGAGTAATCTGCTTTTCAGTCGTTTGATAATAAGTCAATTGTACGGCAATCCGATCGATTGGCTTCTTCGCTTCTTCTTGATCAGCAGAAACGGCTTCTTTTTTCTCCTGATCTTCACTCTCACTAAGCGCTGCTTGTTCATTTTCTTGTAGTAAAAACAAATAAGCATAAACCATTCCCTGGGCAAAAAACAAGTCGATTTGATCATCAGGAATATCTTCGAAAGCTGGTTCTGAAGTTTTGATCTCATCAATCACCCAAGAATCAACGGAAGCATCAAAAAAGAGACCATCGGCACGTCCTTCGACAGTGATGGCATCTTTCTCAATTTGGCTTTCTCGTTTGAAGAAGACTTCTTTTTGATACCCATCCCCGGCCTCTTTTTGTAGTTGGCGATGGATCCGGGCGCCTTCTTGCGCGGTATGATTACTGACTTTGCGGCTATCAATATCGCCTCGGCGCAAAATAAATTCTACGATTTTTCTAACCGCAACTTTTCCTTTATACACGTGTTCACCTTCTTGTTTGCCATTATAGCGGATAGTTTGCTTTTGGAAAAGCGAACAGAAACAGCTTTTCGTCCTCTGCGAATGGTATTTTCTCCAAACAGGTTTTATCCCTAAAAAAAAACACTTGTGGCAAAATGCCTACTCATCAAATAATCAACACCATTCCCACTTCCAGAAATGGGTTTGTCGAAAGTTTATAAAAAAACCTACTCTACTCACCTAAGCAAGTAAAGCAGGAATATTTTTTAAGGAAAATTATTGATCCACCTGAATATCATAACTGACACCATTTTGGTCATAAGCTTGTTGATTGTCTAAATCTAAGGTGAACTCAAAGGTCCGTCCATCTGCTTTGATCGTCAAATGCTTCCCTTCAACCGTGTAGGATGCATCTTGGTAGGTGATCTCATAGATTTGATAGGGATCATTCGACAGCTGAACCTCTGAATGGGAAAAATGTCGCTGAAAATCACTTTCGATTTGGCCTTCATACAGGGTAACATCACTGGCACTGGCAGAACTATCCTCTAAATCCGCCATCGGCAAATACTGCTTAACGATTGTCAATTCATTTTCATGAAAATCATAAACCCCTTGGCTTTGCGGAAAGATGACACTCTCATCTTGGATCAGCATTAAATCAAGGCCGCCATTTTCAACCGCTTTCGAGGCGGAAGTAACGGTTTCAGAAACTTCTTTTGAATCGTCGATGGCTAACTCCTCCTGACCACAGCTCGCTAAAACGAATGCGGCGAAGCATAGAGTCAACAAAAATTGCAGCGATTTTTTCATAAAAACACCTTCTTACAAAAAAGTTGATGTATACCAATCAAAACTAACGCAAGATAGAGATGAGACATTTTCCTCGTAGTTGGTCACGAAGAATGTTCATAGTTCCGTCAAAAACTAAACCAGTTTCAAACGAATCACACGCTTTCTTATTTTAATTAGTATAACAGCAGTTTTTTGCTAGTGCGGTTTCTTAGAAAAATTTTCGAATTCCCACAATAATTCTAAGCTTTTCTCTCATTAAACTATTTTTTATCTGACCACTTGCCTCAGAAGGATCTGTCACAGCATCTTCACAAAATAAAGTTTATCTGTGCCAAGCACTGGTGTATCAGAAAGCACACCAAATGTTTCGAAGCCTGCTGCTTGATAGAAATGCGGCGCTTGGTAGTCTTGGGTGGTGACTGTCACAGAGCGACATCCTACTTTTTTCCCATAATCAAAGAGGGCTTGAATCAATTGTTTCCCTATTCCTTGATTTTGATGGTCTGGATTGACTGCCAATAATTGAATATGGATCGTATTGCCTGTACGTTTCCCAATCAATCCACCGAGTTGATCCTGATTGTCAAAAAAAGCCAAAGAGAGCTGTTCTTGATCGGAAAAGGCACTCACTGCCTCCGTTTTTTTAGATGAATGATTGAGCCATTGACAGACTGCCTGACGATTGTCTTCTACATTTATCGTTTTTATCATTAATTTTTCACTCCTAAAAACCTTTCTTTGTTTCCTCTAATACTTTAAGCTATACTTATAGTTAGACACAAGCATTTGTGATCCTAGGAGGTTTTAGCATGAAAATCATTGGTTTAGTGACAGGGCCCGTTCAAGAAAATTGTTACCTTATTTGGAAAGAAGATTTTTTGTTGATTGTTGATCCTGGAGCAGAAGCAGCGAGATTGATCGCTGAGATCGAAAAAACCGGCGCAAAACCAGCAGCGATTTTATTGACCCACACTCATTATGACCATATTGGCGCAGTTGACCATTTGCGGGATTATTATCAGATCCCCGTTTACGTGAGTCCGCTCGAGCAAGAGTGGCTGAGTGATCCTATGAAAAATCTTTCTGGACGCCATCCTGAATTAGGTCTCATCACCGCACGTCCAGCAGAAATTGAGCTTGAACTGAAAGAGTATGAGATAGCTGGAATGTTCTTTAAAGTGGTTGCAACGCCGGGTCATTCTATCGGCAGCGTCAGTTTTATTTTTGACAAGTTTGTCGTTTCCGGAGACGCCTTATTCAAAGGCAGCATTGGGCGGACAGACCTGCCAACCGGAAATTTTGAACAATTGCTGACCAGCATCCAAACGCAACTCTTTGTATTACCGAATCAAATGGCGGTCTATCCTGGCCACGGGGAACCAACGACAATCGAGATTGAGAAACGGACCAATCCGTTTTTTAACGCTTAAACATATGACGAATCAAAGGAGGAATAACTAGTTATGGCAAAAACGGAATTGTATGTCGTGCGTCACGGGAAAACAATGTTCAACACATTGCAGCGGGTGCAAGGCTGGTGTGACACACCATTAACTCGAACCGGTGAACAAGGCATCCACTATTTAGGACTTGGATTACGGGATGTGGATTTTGTGGAAGCAGTATCCAGTGACAGCGGCCGAGCGATTGAGACTATGCGTTTGATCTTAGGTGAACATGTCCGCGGACCGGAAATCCCTTACCATATCGACAAACGGATTCGTGAATGGTGCTTTGGCTCCCTTGAAGGGGCCTACGATGCAGAGATGTGGGGCGTTCTACCAAGAATCCTTGATTTTCCTGATTACGATGAGATGATTGCCAATCATGTCTCGTTTGAGGCGATCGCCAATGCGATTTACCACGCCGATACAGCCAACTGGGCAGAAACCTTCGACGTTTTGACCGAACGTGTGAAAACCGGTTTTGAAGATATCGCCTATCGCGTTGAGAAAAAAGGCGGCGGGAATGCGTTAGTTGTTTCTCATGGCTTAACGATCGCTTTTCTTTTGCATTTGATCAATGATGAGAACAATGTTCGTATGGATATTGAAAATGGTTCGGTCACTCGACTGATCTACGAAGATGGCAGCTTTACGATCGCCGAAGTTGGTAACACAGAATACATCAAAAAAGGCTTGGCGCTCTCTCAAGAGCTTTTATCCTAAAGAAGAACGTTGAACAACAAATCAATTTCTTTAATAAAGGAGCAGTTTTTGATTTAAAAACTGCCCTCTTTTTTTAGGAAAAAGATTGGTATTCGAATCAGGAAACGGTATACTAAGAGTTGTATTTTGTCATAGAAAGGACTGGACCAATGTTTTTTACAAATTTTATAAAAGCGATTTTATTTGGGATCATCGAAGGGATCACGGAATGGCTGCCAATTAGCAGCACCGGTCACTTGATTCTTGCCGACGAATTTATCGGTTTGAATGTTACCCCCGAATTTATGACGATGTTCAATGTTGTCATTCAATTGGGCGCGATTTTAGCAGTCGTCTACTTATATTTCCATAAACTAAACCCTTTTTCGCCGCAAAAAAATGAGATAGAGAAAAAGATACGTGGACGTTATGGTTTAAAGTTATTGTTGCGGTCTTACCATCAGTTATTATCGGATTGCCGTTAGATGATTGGTTAGATGCGCATTTCTACAATTTCTTTTCGGTTTCGATCGTTTTGATCGTTTATGGGATCGGCTTTATTGTAGTTGAAAAACGAAACAAAAATAAAGCACCAAAATGCACCGATTTGAACAAATTCACCTACAAAGCGGCTTTGATCGTCGGCATGTTCCAAGTATTGGCATTGATCCCAGGAACATCTCGTTCTGGTGCCACCATTTTAGGTGCTATCATGATTGGCGCTTCTCGCTATGTGGCTGCTGAATTTTCATTTTTCTTAGGTATTCCAACCATGTTTGGTGCCAGCGCATTAAAAATTTTCAAATTTTTGAAAGATGGCAATGCCTTTGACTTTCAAGGAACCGTCATCTTACTGACAGGAACCATCGTATCATTCATCGTTTCGATCATTGCGATCCGCTTCTTGATGAATTACATCAAACGGAATGACTTTACCGTTTTCGGATGGTACCGTATCGTTTTAGGAATTATTTTGATTGGCTATTGGCTGATCCAATTATAAGCAAAAAGAGCAACTATTGGGCATTTCAATGCTGCAATAGTTGCTCTTTTTTCGTTAAATAGAATTCTTATTCCATCACGTGTTTTTGATTACCATACCGTCAATAATATCAACCGCACTTTCGGTGTCGTTGATGATGGATTCAAAACGATCATAAATATCTTTCCATTTAATGATTTCCAGCACATCCGTTTCGTCTGTAAACAACGCTTTCTTCATTTTTGAATACAAAAGATCTGCTTCTGATTCAATCGTATTCACATCATTGATCATTTGACGCAACGTTTTTGAATTTTTGAACTTAGGAAATTCTTTTAAGGCCGTTTCAACGCCTTGTGTCGCTTGAACGATCATTTCAGCAAATAAGTTCGTCTCGGGGCGGATCTTTGTAATGACCAAATTCTCAAATAAATAAGTCAGTCCCATAATGCCATCCAAAATATCATCTAAGCGCTCAGAGATGACCAAGATGTCTTCGCGATCGATCGGTGTGATAAATGAGTCGTACAACTCATTCGTTAGCTCAGCGATCACTTTATCCCCTTCTTTTTCTAATCCATGAATCTCGGCTGCTGCTTCACTTAACGCTGTTTCAGAGTAATCATTGATCAACAGCGAAAAACGTTTCGCAGCTAGATGACCATTTGTTGCCAACTGCTCCATTGCTGCAAAATAATCGAATCCTTTTTTTCGTGCCATTTCTTTCTCTCCTTACAAAATTAGCAATAAAAATTTGACCATTAGAAACGCAATCAATCCACAGCCAGGAAAGGTTAAAATCCAAGCATAGATCATTTCTTTTACAATGCGCCAATCAACGCTAGAAAAACGCCGAGACGCTCCAACGCCCATGATAGCGGTCGTTTTCGTGTGCGTTGTTGAAACTGGGATACCAAATACAGAAGACAAGAACAAACAGATTGCTGCAGTAACATCTGCAGAAAAGCCTTGGTATTTTTCCAGCTTTACCATATCCATTCCCACTGATTTGATGATCTTCATCCCACCGACCGATGTACCGATCCCCATGGTCAATGAGCAAAGAACCATCACCCACAGTGGGATCGCAAAGCCATTACCAGTCTTTTCAGCAAGATTGTTGTAAAAAAGGCCTAACATGAACACACCCATGAATTTTTGGCCATCTTGGGCACCATGCAAGAAGGCATTGGCACCAGCCGCAATGGCTTGCCCAACCGTAAAAATTTTGTTGGCTTTTCGCCGTTGCGTATCACGAAAGAGCCAAACGATCAGTTTTGTGATCAAAAATCCACCAATAAACCCCATTAACGTAGACACAACGAGTCCGATCAAGACTTTCAGCCATTCTTCACCGTTGACTGCATGTAAACCACCCAGAGCCATGGCAGCTCCTGTCAATCCCGCGATCAATGCGTGAGATTCACTGGTTGGGATCCCAAAGTACCAAGCAGCGACCGTCCAGACGACAATCGAGAATAAGGCAGCGGCTAAAGCAATCTGCGAGACTCGAAAGCTTCCACCTGAGTCAAATGTCACAATGTTGCTGATCGTTTCTGCTACTTGCGCATTAAAATACGTCATCACCAGTACACCTAAGAAATTCATGACGACCGCCATGCCAATGGCGATATTTGGACGTAAGACTCTTGTTGAGACCGCGGTTGCAATAGCATTAGGCGCATCCGTCCAGCCGTTGACGAAAATCACCCCTAATGACAAGACAATCGTTAGAAACAAAGCGATATTCACATAGATTCCCCCATTTAAAAATTCCGAAGTAATCATAGCATAGAAAGCTCTTTCTGTGTAAACTTTTTATAACTATTCTGTAAAAAATGTGTAAAGAAGTATTTTTAAAATTCCATAAAGTAAAAAAATAGCGTGACCGAAAAATCATTTTTTTGTGTTAAGTAAAAT
>NZ_VHIL01000022.1:0-33467 GCF_006491895.1 Enterococcus sp. OL5 | reverse complement strand
GTGGGGAAGAGATAAAACTATGAAAATTAAAAAAAGAGCTAATAGCATTTGATCTTCTATCTGAAAAAAGGCAAGGAAGAAATTTAGTAAATAAAACTTATTTGCATCTAATAGATTTAAATACAGATATACGAAAATTTATTTCTAAATCATTAATAATTAAGGAAATCGATAGAAAAAGTATTGAGAACGAGAAAGTTTGTCAAAGTGAATGTTTGGAGGATTTTGAGAATAACTGCAATCTGAGCTTAGCACAAAACTTTAATTGTGATATTGGTAATATCAAATATTTTCTGAAAAAGTATCAAATTTCTTTAACTCAGAAGTACGATGATTTTAAAAATCTTTTGGAAACTAAGGAAGTCGGAAAAGCAGTCTTCCAAGAAATCTTCGATGAAAATAGGAAGTCGGAAAAACCGATCCTAATGATACTAATATAAATAAGAAAAATAATATGAGAAAAGATGAAGATAATTTAAAAAGAGAAATTGAAAGACTAATGGATGATAATCCTCTCATTCAGAAGTATGCTCATAGATTGCTATTCGAAAAAAATTATAGTATAGAGGTGGAGTATATAGTTGTTAACTCTTTAGACAATTGCTGGCAATTATTACTTTTCGAACGTGATCATGGCAATGAAAAGATAAGTGCTAATATCAATTTATATGGTGAAACGTCTTTAGAAAGCTTGTTTAGAGAATTTTTTGAAAAGCAACTAGACTATACTCAGCATAACTGTAGAAATTCTGTATATTTTTTGAGATATTTTGTTGAAGGAATGAAGAGTCGAATTGATAATCTTCTTTTTTAGTTTAAAAGTATATAAGATCTTTCAAGAAAAAGAGTGGGTCTGTATGAAGGAAATAAAACATTCAATTGAGAACTAGTCGGTGAAGGGAATACGTATGGTGTAATGATTGTTGATCTTATTGATTGCGATCAAGAACTTATGGAAACCAACCTTTTGTCACTTTTTGTCAAAGGAGTGTGGAAGCAACTTCTGATTAAGAATTGTATCGTGATACCCTACTAGAAAAACAATGATATGGAGTATACCACATTGTATGGAGTAATGTGTATAGGTGGACAAGAAAATGGATGCAGAAAGTAATTTTTAGGGATTGTGTCCAACAATAAAGCCATTGTTCTGATTGAACGGTGAAGTATTAAATTATCCAGTAGATCTCCATTAAAATAGATTTTAAAGCTAAAGGCGAAATTATTTCCGCCTTTTTTTTGATCAATAATAAGAAATGTGGGTGAAGCATGATTCGTGCGCCATGCTCCAAGTTTGATTAGACAAAGTAATCAAACAATCAGGAGGAAATTAAATTGAAGATGAAGAAATTTAAGAAAGTGACGACGTTTCTAGCTTTGTTGTTTACAATGGGGCAACTGTTTGTGTCGCCTGGTCTAGCTGTAGCAGATCACATAGAGTACAACAGGATGACGGCAGTCGCCGAAAACGAAGAGGAAGAGCAGAAGGAAGCACCACCATCGGAGGTAAAGCCGTTCCGTTCCGATGAAGCAATAGATGACATAATAAGAAGTGCCGGTTTACAATCGGAAAATGCACGTGCTAATGATAGTCCAGATGCCAGTGAATTACCAGTCGTAGAGACAATTGGTGATTCACTTTTTATTTTGCCTTCAGGAACTGAAGTTAAACCACTTGAGGATACAGAAGAAGTCAATGTAACGGATAACTTTGACGATCGTTACACAATGGATTATATCCTAGAGAATGCAAAAAGCACGTCAGAACAAGAGGAAATGTTAGCAAAATCAGAAGAATATGCTCGGTTAAAACAAAACTTTACTCGTTCTACAGGTTTTACGATTGAAAATGCACGAACGATCGATCATCGTTTATGGAGAAATCTTCCTAATGGGAATAATTTTCTACATGACAGGTTTTATATGTTTCGAATTCGAGAAACAGGTCAGATTGCCTTTTGTATAGAGGAAGGTGTTCCAGCTGGATTGGGCAGTGGTGCGACGCAAGAGAACTTAAATCAGGTTGTTTCAAATGCGGCGTTAAGAGATAGACTTTCCTTGACAGCTTATTTTGGCTGGTACGGGAATTCTGATAAATCAGATACACAATATGTGGCAGTCCAACAAATGTTGTGGGAATTATTTGGTGGAGAAACATTATCTACGACTGTATCTAACTATGCAAGTCGCAAACAATTTGTTGAGTCAGAGATTTCCAAATACAACACTCGGCCAAGCTTCCATAACCAACGGGTAACGGTAAAAGTTGGAGAAACAGTTACCATTACAGATACAAATGGTGTTTTTGCTAATTATGCAATGGACAACCTGACAAACACCGCAAATGTCACGCTTCGTCAAGAAGGAAATCGTCTCCATATTACCGCAAATGCCAATTCAATTACGAATGGTACAGTATCGATTGCTAGAATTCCGAAAGAATTCGCAAATGCAGCATTAGTCTATCAAGTTGGAAACTACCAAAGAGTAAGTGTCTTGCATTTAGAAGACCCGATGACAGTGAATCTTAACATTGACGTACTAAAAGAAGGTCATGCTGAAGTCTTGAAAGTCGACGAAGAAACGGGTCTCCCACTTGCGGGTGCTGTTTTCCGTTTTGTAACGTCCGATGGACAAGAAAAAGAACTTACCACCGGTGCAGATGGAAAAGCGCGTTGGGAAAACCTTATGGTGGATACAACGGTAACCATTACTGAAATCAAAGCACCAAATGGGTATATTTTAAATTCAAACCCACAAACATTGACGATTCGGACCAATGAGACAATCACTGTTCGATTTGATAATAAAGAACAGCTGGCGAATCTGACGGTCATCAAAGAAGATGAAGAAACAGGAAACGCCCCACAAGGTGCCGCAACGCTCTTTGGTGCGAAATATGACTTGACGGATGCAGACGGAAACTTCGTCGCAACCTTGACGATGGGTAACGTTGACGGGATTTCTCAAGCAGAAATCAAAGGCTTGAAACTAGGCACATATTTCCTACAAGAAGTAGAAGCGCCTGAAGGATACACTTTGGATCCAACGAAACACGAAGTTCAACTAATGTACGCTGGTCAAAATGAAACAGTTGCAATTCACAGCCGTACTGTCCCAGATCGTGTAATCAAAGGGCATATTGAAGGCTACAAATTCGGTTCTCGTCCATTGATTCCAAACTCGTTAGCAGACATATTGGAACAAATCTCAGGAACCAACCAAGACATTAAACCTCCTTTAGAAGGGGTTGAATTGACCGCAACTGCTCACGCAACAGGACAAGAACATGTGGTTATGACAGGCGAGAACGGCTTCTTCCGTTTTGAAAACCTGCCGTATGATACCTATACGATTTCAGAAACAAAAGGTCCGGATGGCTATCTATTGATTGAACCTTTCGATGTTACTATCTCAGAAGACGGTTATACGCACTTCTTCTTACTGGAAGACCGAATCATTGAGTCTCGTTTGCACATTGTCAAAGTCGATGAAGAAACCGGTGAAAACATTCCTTATGCCGGCGCACAATTCAAAATCTTTGATACCTGGGCAAATGATGGCGAAGGGGCGTTCGTATCGATGCAGCGTCCGAATGATACGGAAAGTACCGACGTCTTTGAAACAAACGAAAAAGGTGAGATCGTCACAACCGAAAGCCTTGCATGGGGCGTTGATCGCTATGAATTGCATGAAGTAAAAGCGCCAGAAGGGTATGTTTTACTTGAAGAACCAATCGTCTTCAGTGTGACGCAAGAAGATTCTGACGGGATGATCCGAATTGAAGTGCCGAATCGTTTAGCACGTCAAGACGTCCAATTGATCAAACGCGATCACTTGAACGAACAACCTTTAGCGAATGTACCATTCAATTTATACCAAATTGAAAAAGATGGGTCTGAAACGCTGGTTGATGCGTTCTTAACGGACGAAGAAGGAATGATTTCACTTGAAGGATTACCTTACGGAGAGTATAAATTCGTTGAAGGGCAACCATTACCAGGGTACCTTGAATTAGAAGAAGACATTGACTTCTCCGTTACTGTCGAAAACGACGGTGAATTGATTGTATTAGAAGTCGTGAACGAACGTGAAGACTTAGAAATTACGACATTGTTTGCGACGGTTGATGGTAAGAAAATCGTGGATCCTACGATCGATAACCGATTGGAAGACAAAGTATGGATCAAAGGGGACGCCATTGAAATTGGTCACACCTATACGATCGTAACTGAATACGTGAATCGCTTAACTGGTGAAGTTGTCAGCCGTGATACAACGCAATGGACAGCAAAAAGCAAAGATGATGAATTGTCTATTTTCCTTGATTTACCGGCAAACACCATGAAAGATGGCGACGAAATGACTGCCACTCATGTCCTTTACTATGATGAAGAACAAGAGGAAGAAGTTGGCCGTGAGGTTGATTTAGAGAACATGGATCAAACGGTTTATTTTGTCGCACCAAAACGTGAAGGGGAACTACCGAAAACAGGAAGCACGGCTGGTATGATTCTAACTGTACTAGGTGTGAGCATTGTAAGTATTGTCGGTGGATTCTACATCTTCCGTAAGAAACAAGCGTAAGCACATGGCTGCAAGGATAAAAGATCCTTGCAGCTCTTTTTTGAAAATGAAGATTGACTAAAAGTATTCATACTCCACGTCTAATCACTCAACATTTTCAAGTTTCACCATTATTTCATACGAGAGTGAAAAAATTGATTACACATTGCCTTTTATCTTCGGTATGATAAGAGAGGAAAAAAGGAGGATTTTTTAGTGAAACAACAAAAAAATGGATCGCACTTGCACTGGTCTGCAGCCAGTTTTTAACATCTCTTCCAGCTTCAGCAGCACTTGTTGGTCCAGAGGATATAGCAGAATCAACACCAACTGCAGAACAATCACCGGCTACTCCTGAAGACCAGGAGTCACAACCAAGTGAAACCCCTGAAGAAACACCAACCGAACCGGTGAATCCACCTGTTGAAGAAGGTCCTGTTGTGCCGGAAGTTCCAGAAGAAACACATGAAGAACCAAAACCTGCGCCGAAACCAGAAGAACCGACACCGGTTGAGCCGCCAAAAGAAGAAGCGAAACCAGCACCCGTTGAAAATCAACGTCCGACCTTACCAGAGCTAGCAGAAAGCACGCCAGCTGATGCCAATCAATCAACGGTCATTGAAATCAATCCTGTCAAGGAAACGTGGGATTTCATTAAAGAAATTGGCGAAGATGCACGAAAAATCGGTTTAGAAGAAGACCTCTACGGCTCGGTCATGATCGCCCAAGCGATTCTTGAATCTGCCAGCGGTCAAAGTAAGTTAAGCCAAGCCCCATACCATAACCTTTTTGGGATCAAAGGGACGTATGAAGGAAAGGGTGTTACCTTCAGAACGCAAGAGGATGATGGATCAGGGAATCTGTATACGATCGATGCAACGTTTCGTCAGTATGAAGATTACGAAGCGACCTTCAAAGATTATGCGAAGCTTTTAAAAGAGGGCTTAGCGCATGATCACGACTTTTATAAAGGTACCTGGAAGTCAGAAACGGAATCCTATGAAGACGCAACAGAATTTTTAACCGGACGGTATGCGACGGACACGCAATATGGCGAGAAGTTAAACGCCCTAATTGAAGCCTACGCATTGACTAGCTATGACAAAGAAAAAGCTGAATTACCAGAAGGCACTGACGAAATGATCCACCCTGTGTTGAATCCAGTCGTCTCCTCGTCCTTTGGCCCACGTGGGGGAGGATTTCATCGAGGCGTCGATTTTGCGGCACCATTAGGCACACCAATTTTCGCCAGCCTTGCAGGAACCGTGATTCGATCTGAATACCATGCGTCATGGGGCAATTACGTTGCCATTGAACACGAGAACGGGCTAACAACACTTTATGCCCACAACAACCAAAACTTAGTGACCGTTGGTCAAACCGTTGAGCAAGGCGAAATCATTGCTTCCATGGGCAGTACCGGAAACAGTACCGGTCCTCACTTGCATTTTGAAGTGAGTTTATCGCCAAGCTTGGCACAGGATCAGTTGATCGATCCGATGACTGTCTTACCAAATTAAGCGTTACCCAAAAGAAAGTACTTCGGTGCTTTCTTTTTTTATTTCTAAAAGAAAGGAAAAAACACATGACCGAAACCACAGAAGAAAAAGTCCTCTATTTAACCGTCGGAAAGGAAGTCCGATTGACCTTCACCGCAAAATTTGAGCGATTACGCTCTATCCAATTGAGTTTAAACAAAGTATCAGAATTGATTCGAAACGGCTTAGTGACGCAGGAAACCTTGACTGAAGTCGATCGAATCGGGTTGATCACGAAAAGCAATCATAATACCTACGTTTTAGTAGAAGATATTCGGCAGGTTCCGATTGATCCAATCGAAGTCATGGTGCCAATCAATAAGAAGAAAACGAAGGCAAAATTTAATCCCGATGAGTCATGGGCGCGGCAGGGCTGGTTCGAATATACCGTCTCGGATACTCAAGAAATATCACGAGAAGATTTGTATAGTTTAAACCAGCTAAATGAAGCGTCTCAAAAGAGGAAAAAGAAAGGATCTAAATGATATGGAAGGGTTCGTTTTAATTAGCACATTTGTCTTAGGCATTGTAGCCGACTATTCACTACAATCGGTCATTTTACCCGCATTGAATATAGAAGACTGGCTAAAAAATCGTTCGATTCAAAAGAAATTTTCGTGTAAGAAGAATGACTATACCTTCTTTGAGGAAGGAATAGACGACTTCTACGTTCTTACCATCAATAATAAGGAACGTCGGATCAAATTTTCCAAAAATCGACCGTATACGATCGTGTACGATCGGGAGGTTGATATGGCATAGGAGGTATTTTTAATGGACTGTCGATTTATAGAAGTAGAAGGATTATCCATGGCTTGTCCGAAAACCATGTCATTAAAAGAAGCGAATCGAATGCTTTTCAAAAAAAACGAAGAAGTAGATATGGAAGGTATTGACGTCATATTCCACTATGAATTGATTCAAGATGAACGAGTCGTCCTACGATCGCAGCTTTCCTTGCCGGTTTTTGATTTTGACTGGTGGGAATTAGTTGAAGAATTTCTAGAAGGTAAAGGTGCTTCAGAGGAAGTGATCAATCAATTTTCAGAATCATTCAAAAATAGCTTAGAAGATGTTCCTGAAATAAAGACGGTCAAACCTAAAAAAGAAAAAAAGCCAAAACGAAAGAAAGAGCGAATACCAAAAGAAAAAGCAGAAAATAAACAGAACCCGACCAAGTGGCTTTATGGCGTGGGAATGGCTTTTATATCACTAGCACTACTTGTCGTTCTTGGCTTTGGTGTGAACCAAGTTTTTTTACTGAAGGTCAAACCTTGACGTATGAAGAGCTTATCGACCAACAACAATTTGAGGAAGCCTATCAGCTGTACCCCAAAGAACAACAAAAAACAGAAACTTTTTTCTATTACTATGCGCTGGACAATCGCTCAGAAGCGACGTTACGACGCTTTCGCGATTTTCACGAAGAACACGAAACAACATTTGGTTCATTTGATTTGGCTATTTTGCAAAATAACTATAGTGGTGCTGTTTCAGCTTATGAAGAACAAACCGAAGCTTTCTCAAATGATCCTGAACGGTTGGCCATCGTTGGGTATTGTTACTTGAAAGTAGGAGAATTGGATGAGGCGAAACAAATCAATACCCAGATCAACAGTATTGAACTTGAGAAAAAAATCGTTTTATACGAACAGCTGACCCTTCAAATACAGGCGGCTGAAAAAGAAATAGAGGCTTTACAAGAAGAGGCAACCCTTGATCGGGAAGAACTTGAACAACAATTGAATGACCTGTTTGACTTAAAAGAAGAACGGCTAAATTTATGAAAGAAGGGAACGACGTATGACAAAAGAAACGTCTAAAAAGATGACCAAATGGCAAAAAATCGGACTAAGTTTGATTTGCATTACAGCTATTACAGGTTTTATGTATCCAGCATTTTCTCAAAATGACCAGTCAACACAACCGCAGCCAGAACAAGACACGAGAAAGCCACTTGAACGCTTAGATGAGCAAGAGAACGATCGATCACCCTTAGATAGGGTCACTCAAGAAAACGATCGGTCCTCACTCTTTGATCGGGTCTTTGGCAATGACGGTACCGATTCGGTTTTCCAACAAGTTTTTGGTAACCAGACAAACCGTGAAACCATTGACCGAAGCCCTATATTAGACGCCTTGGCACAAGCCGATGATCGTGAACAGAATCAAAACGTTGTTCATAACCCTGGAAATGAAGGGCCGTCATTAATTGATACAAATCGACCAGTAACACCAGATGAGCCGGAATTGCCGATCACGCCGCTTCCTCCTCTTCCTGAAGAAAATGATCCTTTAGAACCAGTACCGCCGATCAATCCAGAAGAACCAGTTATACCAGAACCACCAGTGAACCCGCCGGTCAATCCGCCAGTAAACTCTCCTGTAGATCCACCGGTGATTGATGTAAACTATGATCGCCTTGAGACGTTGGTTAGCCAGACGCAATCGATCAATACGAATGATTATTTATCTTCTGGTGTCTCGACGTTTGTTTACGAACGTCTGGTGTCTGAAAGAATGTTGGAAGATCGAAATAGTACGCAAGCTCAAGTTGACCTACAGATCAGTCGCTTGCAACAAGCGATCGATCAGCTGGTTATAAAAGGGGATTCGACGACATTAAAAGCAACGGTTCAACAAGCCAGCACGATTGACCGTGAACGGTTTACACAAGAGAGTCTTGCTCGATTGGATGAACGTGTCTTAGAAGCGAATCAAATGCTTCAAACCGATGAACACACGCAAGAAGCCCTTGACCGGATGAATCGGCGACTCGTCAGAGCCATCGATCAGCTGGAAGAGCGGTCGTCATTGGAACTTGCTTTGCTTGATTTACAAAGACTGATTGATCAGGCAGAAACGTTTGAAGCACAGAACTATACAGCTGACAGTTTCGCTCGTTTGACAGCGACAATAGAAGACGCGAAAACGTTGGTAAACGAAGGAACGGATTCTGAAGAAGCGATTCTATCCATGCATGAGCGTTTAGAACAAGCAATCGACCAATTGATCGAAGTAGCGAACACAGATCAACTGGCTTCTCTTATCGCACATGCACGGTCATTCGATAGCGGCAATTACACACAAGATAGCTGGAACGTCTTAATGGACGCCTTAAATCAAGCAGAAGGACTATTACACGCACACGAGCCAAGTCAAAGTGATGTGGATCAGGCTGCTGAGAATCTCAGATTAGCGATTGATCAATTAGTCGTAGCAGAAATAGAAGAACCAGCTCCGGATCCTGAGACGGACAATGATGGACCGCTATTACCAGACCTGACCGAACTTGAGTCAGTGTCAGAAAGTGAAGTTGAACAAGTAACTATTATCGAATGGTCTAACGAAGCCTGGTCAAGTCCTAGTACAAACGAACTTGATCTACCAGAAAGCACAGACACTGAAGAAAGTGAACAACCAGAATTGATTGATGTCAGCCTTGAAGCGTTCTTTGATGAAGCGCCTTTGGAGCTGGATTCAGAATGAAAAAATTTATTGCCTGGCAAATCGGACCAAGTCTCCTTATAGGAGCGCTTGGTCTTTTATTATTGATTGGTCTTATCGGTGGGGGAAACCAACAGACGCTACGATCAGAAACTGCTTCAGGAGGCAGTATTTGTTCCCCCTCAGGCGATTATGACAAAGATAAGATCGATGAGGTCTTGGAGCGAGCCGGAGCCTTTAAAGGCAAACGAGCAGCCTTTGAACATGCCTCTGCTAAGCATAACGTTGATCCTGTCTTAATGATCGCCATTTCTATACATGAAACCGCGTGGGGAACGAGTCGTGCCTTACTGGAGCATAATAACCCTTCAGGGCAGATGCGTGGAAACCAAATTATTCACTTTGATTCGCTTGAAGATGGGTTAGAAATGACCGGACAAACCTTAAACAATCTATGGAATGAACGCGGTTTGAATACGATTGAAAAATTAGGTTCTGCGTATGCACCTGTGGGCGCTGGTAACGATCCAACGAATCTAAATATCCATTGGGTACCAACGATTCATAAATTCATTGAAGAATTAGGCGGCTTGTCCGGTGGCTGTGAAGGCGAAAGCGTAGAAGGGGATTTGATCACTGGTGCAGATGGTTTTGTGGTGCCAATGAAGAATTTCACGATCACTTCTCACTATGGCCCAAGATGGGGGGCGTTTCATCGAGGAATCGACTTAGCTGCTCCTGAAGGCGAACCAATCTATGCCGCAAAAGATGGCATCGTTACTCGCTCGGAATATCATTTTTCCTGGGGAAATTATGTGACGATCACCCACGAAGGCGGTGCAACGACACTGTATGCCCATAATCAACGAAATGTAGCAACCGTTGGTCAAAAGGTCAAGCAAGGGGAATTGATTGCGTATATGGGGAATACGGGACATAGTACCGGTCCACATTTGCATTTGGAACTTTGTTTAGACAACAGCCTAGCCCAAGACCGACTGGTGGATCCCTATCCAGTCTTTTTCGGAAATAAGTAAGAAGAAAGGAAACAAAAATGCAACCGTCAAAAAAAATAGCCCTAGTGGTCATGTGTGGTGTCTTGTTGCTTTTGTGTGTCTTTTTTCTCTCTCGTCTGTCACTTAGTGATAGTGAAGAAATCCTTCAATCGAGCAATGATACAGCGATTCAAGGGAGTCGGGAAGTCGAGCAAGAGGCGCAAGAATCTACTACAAAAAGCACAACCACAAGTGAACAGAGACAAACAAGAACTGAGTTAAGTGACGAATCATTCGCCGATGTCCATGTAGCTTTTCTACAAGCGGCATTTATCTATGATTCGTTAGATACACAAAAAGAACAAATGAAGCCCTTTGCTTATAGTGAGGATCGTTATCCAGCATTAGGAATAACCGAAGGCGTGCCCGTCTATCAAGACCTTGCGTGCAAAATTATCGAAGAGACGAGCTTCTTTCGCCAAATTGATGAACAAAATCAAGAAGTGCTAACAAGGATCCACGTTCTCTACGATTCGGACCATAATCACGACCATGAAACAGGGGAACACGCCCATAAAGAAACCAACCAAGTCCTGCTTGTCACTATTCATTATCGACGTTCCGGAGAGACCTGGTTGGTCTATGACTTAACCTACGAAGAAGATCCGTTCAATAGCCAATTCTATTCAAATTAAAAAGGAGACTTTCAATGAACAACCAAGAAACCAACCATGTGAATGACCAAAGAAATGAGAAAAAAGAACAATACGCGCCACACTTTGATCAATATGAAAAAAAGGAACAAACCATTATCTATATTCTTTGGCAGATCCAGAATCGAAAAATTCGTGTCGGGAGTAAGTTATTCTTTGAGCCATTGAACAAAAAATTCGGATTATCAAAGTCACAGTGGCCACTCGTGAAAGAGTTTTTATCCGGTGCTGGACTGCTCGTCGATCAAGTGGTCATTGCAGAATCAATTCCGAAATATTTGAAAGAAAGGTACGGCATTGTGAATGAGTGAAACAGATTTTTTTGATCCCAGTGCGTTGCAGGGATCCACCCAGGGACAAAAGAAAAAGAAAGAAAAGCCGAAAAAAGAAAAACGATCAAAAAAGAAAAAGAAGAAAAAAGAACCGAATAGCCTTCGCTTTCATCCAGTAACGGTGAGACAATGGCTCACCTACTTCTTTTACTTCACATTTTTGGTCATGTGCGTCGTTTCTTTTCTTTCTTATAGCCGTATGAATCAGCTCGCTCATATTGCCGCTACGGGTGTCCAAGAGGCAAAGGCAGTAGCCGAATCAACGTTAGAAGCAACGCAAGAAGGAGATTGGAGCCGTCACGTTGGCGAGGAGTTCTTGACCCATTATTTTACGATCGAAGAAGGAACGTCACGCAGTGATCTGGAACAAGTCCTTTCCCCTTACCTGGCACAAGGTCTATCCATGAATGACTTGATTCAGTTTTCTGTTGGAAATACGCGATCAATCCAATCGATCCAAGCAATTACGCAGAAGGAGAAAGAAGCAGACGAGATAGGCTTCACCTTTGAAACGACGTACGACGTTGTCTTTGTTGAGAGGGAACAGACAAATCAAGTACGTGTGTCCTTGCTTACCAATATTGAGAATGGCGAAGTGAAAGTCTTACAGCCACCAAGCTTCTTGAGCATGACATTCTCTGAAAATCATGAAGGAAACACGGCAAAAGCAACGATTGATCCATTCTTGACGGAAGGAGAAAGTCTTGAAGAAGGGGAAGCTGCACGTGTGGTTTCATTCATTGAAGACTTTTTAACCCTTTACGTTCAAAATGATCCGAATCTGAAGCTAGTGAGTGACGTCGCAGGTGTCGGAGCGGATCAAGTCAGAAATATTCAAGTATTAAACTTAGTCGAAAAAGAGGGGCAGTTGATTGCTGAAACGTCCTTCCAATTATCATTTATTGAAGGCAATTTCTTTACCTCAACTGCTCGTTTAACGATTTCTGGGGAAGCAGGCTCTTACTTTGTCGATTCTGTGACCCCTTTTTAAAAAATAAACCCTATTTGGAGGAATGAAACATGTTTGATTTTAGTAATTTATTTAGCGAATTTGCCCCACAGCTAGTTTTTATCTTGGTGGTGGTCGCAATCTTTATGGCCATTGCAGCGTTTATGACTCAAGGGATCGGACGAGCAATCGCATCGATTATGTGTGTGCTTGTATTGATTGCTTTAATTATTGTCCTTGATAACGCATGGGAAATCGGAAACTGGTTCAAAGACCAATTCTTTGACCCTTCCGCTTCAAGCACAGCCATTTTTCTATCTCGTTTTTACTTGTGAGGGATAACCAATGGAATATAACTACACAAGAGAATGGAAACAGCCTCATAAAGTCTATGCCATCGGTGCAATCAATCTGAGTCGCTTTTTTTCTGAAGGGGTCAAAGTCTCATTTTTGATTGGTTTCGGGGTCATTGCAGGACTTGTTTTTGGCTCCTGGCTTCTCTCTTTGGTGTTTGGGATTACTTTTTTAAGTAATCTCTTTCGCCAAACATGGATCGTTCTCATTTTCTTCCTGAGCGTTGGTTTGTGGGTGCTGTTTAGCTTGTCATGGGATAAGAAACGCTTCTCCTCTTTTCTGATGGGGCGATTTAAGGCAACCGCAAGAGGAAATACGCAAACAGAACATGGTCATAAAGTAGGCTTCATGGAAACCCCATTTCAGTTTGTAGATAAAAGGAAAAAAGGACGTGTCTATCAATGGAAACCCAAGTAGCCTACGCACAAACCCCTCAAGACAGCTGGTTTCGCAACTTTATCTTTATGAAGGACGGTCATGTTTGGGTAGCCTATGTGATCGATAAGACATACTTTCCATTGAATGAACCAGAATTTTTTAAGCCTTATATCGATGATGGACAAGAACTGTTTGCCCATGATGAATATGAATACCGGGTACTTGATATCTCTGAGCGATTTCCTTTGAAGAAACAGTTCGACACAACAAAAACAGAATTGGTCCGTGGCCCCTTAAAGGGCATTGGCGATTACTATTATGACGAGGCCTTCAGTATTTTGAATCAAGAATTGAAAATCTCTCGATCAAAAACACTCTTATTAGTTAAGTTGACAAATAAGCCTATTCCAGTAGATCCAATCGACTTCATTCGACTATTCAAAGATGATTTTGCCAAAAAGGTTCGTGAGGTAGTGACCGGTCAACCGGCACAAACCCAAGTAAGTTCTAAGGTTTATATTGAAAAAGAAGAAGCATTGTACCAGGATCTTTTACATGCCAAACGTGTCCGACGTGCAAAGGAAACAGAGCTGAAAAAAATTCAATACCACCTCTATCACCCCAACACAGCTGTCATTCCAGAAGAGTTCAGCGACGCTGAACTGACCGAGGGGATCGTGACGATGCATAAAGGGTATTTGACCATTGAACAGATGGATCAAACCCACTATACCGTCTTTCTTCCACTTGTGGGGATGCCAAGCTCGCTATTTGGCAGTGGCTTTATTCATGAAGTGAAGAGCAGCTGCTATTTTCCGATCGATATTTTCACCCCAGCACGCTTTACCCCGACGGAAAAAGATATGAAGCATGTCCGGAAAATGTTCAAGCGAATCAAAGAACAAATGGACGATCATGATACGGCGAATGCCGAGTTAGACGACGATGAAGTGATTCTGATTGGGGACGAACGATTGAAGAAACTTCATCATGATCTAAAAAGAGAAAACCGACGAAAAGTCGGTTTTTCTCTTTGGTTTATGATCAGTGCCGATTCCTTAGAAGAGCTTGAAGAACGAATCGATCATTTAAAACTCGTCTTCAAAGGCACGGACTATAAGCTTTATCGTCCACTGGTCGATCAACTGACCTATTTCTATCAAAGTCAGCTAGGGGCGCCTTATACCTTCTTTGACTATGAACAACATGCTACAACAAGCTACCTCATGGATTTAGGCTTTGATCTCTTCAGAACAGTCGGAAATAAATATGGTCTTCCACTTGGGCGAATTATCACTCATAAGGATTTTAAAAATGTCAAAGAAGCGATTCAGTTCTCAAGTAACTTAGTCTATTTTTCACCTCATTTAACGAAGAAAAATGTTGAAGGAAGTGTCCATGCCAACGGGAATACCGTCATTACAGGACCTTCAGGGGAAGGGAAATCCACCCTGGTCAAATATATTTTCCTTTGGCTTTTATTCTTTGGTCAAAAGACCCTCTATATTGAGCCAAAGAACGAAATGGTGAAATATGTTCACGATGCCAAACGCAAATATAGTCATTATCCCGAGTTTGTGGCGCTTTGTGATAGTATCCATTTCCTTACCTTATCAACGGATGATCAATACCGAGGCATCTTGGATCCATTGATGTTATTACCTGGGGAACAAGGCATGTTAGAAGCAAGACAAGTCTTGTTTCAACTAGGAGAAGTGAATCAAGACCCGTCAAAAGCTGCTCGCTTGAAGCGAATCATTATTGATGCCGTCGAAGCGGTGGATCAACAAGCAGACCACCGGCACCTCAGTGCCGTCATTGACCTGATCCGACAAGAGGATAAAGATTTGGGGGCAGTATTAAACAGCTACAAAAAAGGGATCGGGAAAGTCATTATTGGAGATGATGATAGTGAATCCATTGGGTTTCATTCTCAAGTCACCGTTTTAGGGATCCAAGGACTATCCTTACCAACAAAAGAAGAAAAGGAATATGGGAACTTGGGACCTGATAAAATCGCTAGTGAAGCGATTATGGACGTGATCATGCACCTAGTATCGATTTTCTCAACGAATATGGAAGAGGATGCGAGTGTCATTATCGATGAAGCCAAAGGGTTTATGGATACGCCACGTGGAAAATACTTGGCTGAAGACAACTTGCGTAAAGGGCGGGCGTATGGAACGGATATGACGATCCTCATGCAGTCATTCGCCGATTTCGACAAAGAAACGGCGAATGATCTGATTTCCTATAAATTTGCCTTTAAACCAAAAGCCAAGGATCAACAAGAACAAGTTCTCTCCTTTTTTTGCATGTCCGTCAACAAAAGCAACAAAGAACGGATCGAATCCTTGAAGCAAGGAACCTGTCTGTTTCAGGATCATAAGGGCAGAAATCAAGCCATTGCGATCGATGTCTTATTCGCAGAATGGCTTGAGGCAATCAAATCGACCGATACGTCCGATGAAGGAACACAAAAAGCTTTAGCACTTGAGCAAGAGGATGAATTCTAGAAAGGAGGAACTTATGAAGAAAAAGTGTCTACTGTTTCTTGTCTTACTGTTTTCGTTCATCGGATTCAGTGCGTCACACCCGATTCAGGCAGAAGCGAAAACAGAAGTCATGTATGTAGCCGTCAGCGAAGAAAAAGGCTTTCCAGTAGTGAACAAAGAGCCGACAGAAGACAAAGATGAAATCTACAATAGGTATGAAGAAAACTCCTTTTCTTTAATGAATAAGGAGTTTTCAAGCCTGAATAAAATCAATGAATTTCGCCAAAACTTAGATTCCATGATCAAAAATTGGGTGTGGTCGGCTGCTTCAGCAATCGGGCGGTTTAACGCACGAATGGTCAAAGGTCTTTTCTCCTTGGATCTAGCGACGCAAGTGAAAGAACCCTTTCAGGAATTGTCTTTAGACTTAGCCAACTCCCTGGTCAACGTGGCCACAACCTTTGGTTTGGTTATGGTTGCCCTTTTTATGGTCATTAAATACGCAACGACCGGACAATTCTTTGAGGCCGTTAAAATCTTTGGACTAGCGATTCTGACGATGATCTCCTTTGCGATTTTTACGGATCCAAAAGGCAATGAGTTTTTCTTTGACGGCGTAATATCAATCGATCACCAGCTAGAAAAAGCTCTTGCAGGGGTCAATCCCAACTTCAAGCCGGAAGGACAAACACACTTTGTTCCTGGAAATGGCGAAGAGGATGACAATGATTTAGCGAACCGATTGGCTGCAGAGGTCTTTTACAACAATGTGTATGTGCCATATCTTTACATGCAATACGGCACTGCAGATGAAACCGAGATACGAGAACAAGCCATTGAGTACAACGGTCAAAGTTTCGATCGTATTGGGTCATTATTAGACAATGATTCTGCTTCAGAAGCCCAGGTAGCGTTTGTAGAAGACGTGACAGACTATGAGGTGGACGAACTAGGAAATACGAATCCGATCTATACAAACGCCTTTCGATGGACCGGACTTGCGTTTTTGTATGTGATCACGAACGGACTTCAGTTTTTCATTTATGGATTACTAGGAATCGTACGAATTGCCTTTCAGTTCTTATTGGTTGCGATTCCCGTCTTTTTCCCGATCGCATTGATATTTGCCATGGTGATTCAAGGAAAAGATGTCTTAGGGAGTTACTTCAAAGGGCTTGGGACGATCATGTTTATCAAAGGTGGGATCAGCCTACTGATGGTGATTTTTATGAGCTATGTGACATTGGCTTATAGTGTAATGAATACCCAAACAACGGATCCGCTAGACCGTGTCATTACGTTTATTGCTTGGATCTTAGCACCGCCATTTCTTTGGACCTTTCGACGATTCTTGGGCATTATCTTCACACCTGGACCCTACGCAAGCAAATTAAGTCGTATGGGAACAGCTTTACGACACCCGATTCAAGCAAATAGGCAAGCGAAAGCTGAACAAGCAGCGCAAAAGGCTGCACGTCAACAGCAACGAGAAGATGCCAAAGAGCGGTATAAGAAGAAACAAGCTGCAGCTGAAAAGAATGGTGCTTCCAATCATGGGTTGAACGAGGTAAACAAGAAAAATAAACCTGAAAATGCCCTTAGGGCCGAACGAAACAAAGCCGCAGAAGCGAATAAAAAAGCTGAATCTACGGACAAAGAAAAAGATGCGAATGGCCAAGATTTGAATAAACCAACGGACAAAGACAAGCAGGACTTGCGCGCCCAACGCACCGCTCGTAAAGAAGTTGATCCAAAGGCTTCAGAACAACCAGAATCAGATGACAATGAATTGAATAAGACAAATGGTCAATCTGGACTGGTCAGTGATCGACGCCAAAATAGACAGCAAGCCGCAGATTCCCCTCAACAATCTACGCCTACTCCTGAAGAAGCGTCGTCTCAAGACTTGAATAAACCACGTCAGGGACAAGAAGAATCGGAGAAGCGGACAAAGCGTAAGGAACAGTCAACTGGTTCTGGGGAAGCGCAGGGCAGAGAGAAACAATCAGAACGATCCTCTTCTAAGGAAGCTGCCGTTGGATCCAAAGTCGCTAAGACAGGAAAGCAGACACCTGTTCAACAACGTCAAGAACGTAGTGAAACGACGCAAAGTACTTCAGATGTTGGCGCAAAGACAAAGAGTGTCGAAACTAATGCTCGTCAAGTAGATCGTACCACAGGAGAACTTTCGTCGAATCAAGGGTCAAATTCAACGCATACAAAAGGACAAACGGTTCGAAATCCAGCGAAGGCACCGAAAAAAGAACGCGGGAAATCCACAAAGAAACAAGCAACGAGTAATGAACAAAAACATGCCGGAGCAGACAAATACCTTAAGAAAGACAATCAAACCGTCCGTCAACCAGTGAGGAGAAAGTAACTATGAGTATATGGAATCAAGGAGCATTTGACGCCGCCTTTTCAGATAAGTCCCCTTCAGGAGGCGGCGCAAAAGAGCCACAAGGAAAGTTAAGTCAGATCAGCCTAATCGTTTCTGGGCTGTTGTTGGTCTTCTATCCTTTCACGATTGTCGGGCTCATTCCTTTTTTCTTTTTGTACTGGATCAGTCAAAAAGAAAAGAATGGCGCTTTAGGGAAACGTGACTATATCCCCTTATTTGAACGATACCTTGTGCTATCGGCCGTCGTTTATTTTGGTGGATTACTCGTCAATTTTCTTCTAGCGTTTCTTTGGACACCAATTATTTACCTCAGCTGTTACAACTTCTTTCCGCTTAATTTCTTACCAAACAAGCTGCCATTTACCGTTGGCAGCTTGTTTGCGTTGCTGATTGGATCCGTCACACAATGTGCGTTTTTTGCGCTTGTCGTTGGATTCGTCAGCAAACGGAAAGTAAAGTCCAAAGAAGAAGAACTATCAATGATTCGAAAAAGTAAAGACTACAAGAAACGAAAAGAGAACAAGTTTGACATCGTGAAAGAAGAAAATGAACGATTTAAAGAAGAACAAAAGCAAGAAAGAACTCAGGCACGAGAACGAAGAGGCATGGGTGAAACCACGACCAAAGAACCGCCTTTGTTCGTTGGTGTTGAGGAATTCGGTCATCCTTATACCATGTCATTTTCTGAGTTGAATCAACACGCGACCTTTACCGGAACAACAGGGAGTGGGAAAACCACCTTAAATATGATTTTTATCGACTATGCGATCGAACACAATATTCCGATCTTGTACATCGATGGAAAAGGAGCCAAAGACACCTTAGAATCGATTGAGGGAATCGCTAATAAGTACGGAAAATCAGTCAAAGTTTTTAGTGATACGGAAAACGTCCGGTACAATCCTATCAAACACGGGAACAGTGTTATGGTTCGGGACCGATTGATCACACTTGCCGAAACGGAAAGTGTCTTCTATTCTGGTGCAGCGAAATCACTGATTCAAGCAACGATTCAATTCTTAGACTTGTTTGGAATCGATCGTACGCTTCAACAAGTGTCCGAGTATTTCCTACCAAGAAATGTGTTAATGAAGTTTTTGGCTACGCAGCTAGACGAGAAAAAAGACTTACTATTCATGGCAGTCGAAGAAAAAGAAGAGAAGAAAAAGAAATCCACTTCAAAGAAAAAAGAGACGGAAGACAGCGAGGAAACCGATGACCAGCGAAAGAAAAATCGTTTGGAAGAGTTGGATATTGAAGATGAAATCAGTAGTGATCCCGTCGGTGAAACGTTGATTGAGATCAATCCAGACCACTTGCCATTAGAAGATCTGTACTATTTGATCCGGCGCTTTCGCTATCTTCTTCCCCAAAAAGAAAAGGATATGTTCAAAAAATTGTTCATGCGCTACGAACATAAAGACAATCCATTTTACCTTTATGCCACGTCAGAAGCCCTGCAGACAAACATCAATATGTTGATCGATAGCGAGCTAGGATACCTGTTTGATACATCTGAAGAAGGTGTTGAAGAGCTTGATTTATTGAAAGACAGCCAAAATAATGAGGTCATGTTTCTGACATTGAACGGGTTGGTATACAAAGATTACATTAAAACGCTCGCTCAATTTTTTGTTTCCGAAGTGAATTATTTAGCTTCTGAGAATTATATCTACAGTGAATTTAAACCTTTCTTACTTGTTTGTGATGAACCGTCTGTCTACATGAACGATTCATTTTTAGATACGGTAAACAAAGGAAGGGGAGCCGGACTTCATACAATTTTCAGCCCACAGATGTTAGCAGACATTGATCGAAGCGATCCAATACTGACAGAACAGATGGTTGGTAACTGTAACACGTACTTCATCGGGCAAGTCAATTCAGGAAAAGAAGTCGATCAATGGACGTCTTTAATTGGAACCTATAGCGACGTCGAGAAGACCTCAATGGTGGAACAAGAGCATGGATATAGTGATGTTGAGAAGACTGATTGGGTAGCTTCAAGAGGAACCGTTCGTAACGTTCGTAACTTTTCAGTCCATCCAGACGAGTTCAAAGATTTACGTCAAGGCGAGTTTGTGGTCTACCGAAAATCTAAAAGCGTACGTGAACAAGCCGTGCGTGTGTACGTTACAAATCCAGCTAATCGATGAAATTTAATCATGTTTTTTTGGAATAGCCTTGGAATAGCTTTGGAATAGGGTTGGAATAGCCTTGGAATCGAAGACCGTGGGCGCCTTGCCGCTGAACGTTGTCACACCAAGGTTTATTCTTCCTTTTTGCTAAAGCAAAATTCCTGACCATTTACGGACAACGTGGGAAAAATCCCCAGTTTTACCGTAAATGGTCAGGAACCGGAAAAATAAACCAGTGACAACAGCGGCAAGGCACCCACTAAGCAAAACAAATCATGATAGATCAAAGTAAGAAGAGTAGATAAGTGGAAGATGTAAAAGATTAAAGGGATCAACCCCCTACCCCCATTCATGGGGGTCTCTAACTATCACCCTCCGCCCTCTTTCAATCATTGAAAGAGGGAACTTACAACTACCCCTTGCGCCAACGCCCCTTCACCAAGTCTTGAAGGGGCTGGCACAGAACCATAAACCTAAATGAGATAATGATGCCTTAGTTTTGATTGTATCTTAGTGTAGTCCGAACCATAACCCAGAAAAAGATAGCCTACACTTTTACTAGATAGCTTAAAAAACATTGGTTCGAGGCAACAACAACCCCTTGCGCCCGCGCCCCTTCACCAAACCTTGAAGGGGCTGTCGCTTTAACTCGCTAGACATTCGCGGATTGGTTTTAGTTTGTTTATTACTCCAAAATAGATATGAAAGGTACTGATTAAAATTCGAGAACTCCTTTACAGTAAACACAATGAATTCAGAACGGAAAATACAGAATGGCTGATTCTAAACATGTTACATGAACTAAGAATCATGACAGCAGACCAAATGATGAAATTAATAAATCTTGAGTATTCATATCAACTTAGTTCAGTATATAACAGGGTATCATCATTGTTGAATCACGAGTTAATTGATTTTATACAGATTCAAGAAGAATCTAATTTGCGTTATTTCTTCCTGACAAAAAAAGGACACAATTCTATTGGAGGCATTTACTCTTTTCCAAAAGTCCCAGAATATAATTTGAAACACCATATAGAGGTCTCTAATTATTTAATCGAATCCATTCGCATGGCAAAAACAAGGCCAACATTTTTGCTGGCTCAGTCAGAGCGTAGGCAGATGTACGAGAAGAAAGATATGTCCAAAGCAAAAAAAGGAACGCTCTTTCATGTTTCAGATTATATTTTACGATTTGAAAACAAATTGGCTGAAGTTAGTGACTGGCATTTTGAAATTGAGCTGACGCTCAAATCTCAAAATCGATATACCAGGGCAATCTTTCCGAAATACCTTCGCGTTCTTACTCAGAAAAAAAATGCTCAATTAATCTATGTGACACCCAGCAACATAATTTATAATTCCCTGGACACATTCAAAGAATACTTTATATTGAAGCAACAAGACGAAAAATTAAAGATAGATCCTACAGCGTTTGATCGACTGCATATAGTATCCAGTAATGAATTTACTTCAGTCTTGGAACGAATGTTAGATGAAAACGACTTTATCAATGAAAGATAAAATCTAAAGAATGGAGACCATCTTTGAACGCAACGACTATTATTTTATCTAAATATTTTCTTTGTCATGAGATACAACAGTATGCTCGATGGATACGATCGTGGTAATTTTTGAGGATCAGTTGCATTAGGATAATTTTTTTTGTTGCCCCGACACTCCGACCGCCTCCACCGCTTACGGGGCAACAAAAAAAGGAAAGACAAGCTTTCCAGTTTCGGCGTTTATGTAGTTTTTTCAGCGGTTTGATGGTATAATAAGTATGTAAAGAGGAGTTGCGTCAACAACTCCCCTATGACAGCACCGATTAAAGAACGGTGGCGAGTATACTATATCAAAAAGAAATAGCTAGTCCTCGGCTAAAGTGACGGCTATTTCTTTTTGTCGTTTTTAAGCAACTTGACAACCAGACTGATCAAAGCAATGGTAAACATACCAAAGCCAAGGATGGTCTGAATTGTTTCGTATGCAGACAAAAGGCGTCTCCTTTCATAAGATATTGGAAGTACGCTCATACGCACCACCTCACTTTCAATGGATAGCCACCGTCATTAAACTTTACTGTCAACTACTATTGTTAGGAACAAAAAGCCTATGATGAAGCAAGTAAAGATTAACAAGTACACCCCAGAAGGACGAAAGCTAATTCACAACCAGCTCAAGTACATTATGAAAATTGAGCTGACTTATCTCAGAAATAATCCTATTGGCGGCGAACGAGGAACGATTGAACTTAATGACAATCGGCTCGCGCTCTATGTTGCCTAAAAGGGAAAATGTGCGATAACAGGACGGTTATTAGTGGAAAATGAGTGGCATTGCCATCATAAATCCCTCTGGTCTGAAACTCATGACGACAGTTACAAGAACCTTGTTCTCATCCTGTCTAATGTACACAAGCTCATTCATGCGACTAAATTGGAAACGATAGCGGAATATCTATTGCGGCTTCGGCTGGACAAAGAGCAAATCGCCAAAGTAAACAAACTCCGACTTGCCGTTGGAAATACTGAAATTCACTAAAAAGAAACAGGAACAACCTGCCATAACAAAAAGACTGAAAATAAATTAGTTTGAGAAAGAATCAGAAAATCATTATTAAGAGGGAACGCCGTGTGAGGTGAAAGTCTCACGCACGGTGCGGATCGGGGGAAAGCTGAAAAGACAATTTGCATGGGCGAACACTTAGTAGACTACCTATCGATATTCGTATTAGTAGGAAGATTAACGAGAGATCCAGAATTAAAATTTACACCGAACGGTGCTGCAGTGGCCACGTTCACTTTGGCCGTGAATCGAAATTTTACCAATCAAAGCGGTCAAAGAGAAGCTGACTTCATAAATTGTGTCATTTGGCGTAAACCAGCCGAAACCCTTGTCAATTACGCAAAGAAAGGGACGTTTCTCGGCGTGACTGGACGTATTCAGACAAGAAACCCTCAAGGACAGCGAGTGTACGTCACAGAAGTCGTGGCAGAGACGTTTCAATTAATGGAATCAAAAGATGTGTCTGAGCAGCGTGCGAATGAATCCAACGAAACAGCTGAAAAAAGCAAACCGACACCGTCGCCGCTGCCAAAACAAGAAACGGATCCATTTGCACAAAGTAGTACGGCCATTGATTTACCAGATGATGATTTGCCATTTTGAGAAGCAAAGACGAAAAAAAGATCTGGAAACCCCAGGTCTTTTTTGATATAAAATTCAGGTTCAAACGACAACTGTTTGTATCATCTATCATGAAAAGAGGAATAATGTTCGATTATTTGATGTTCACCAATTTGAATTGCCTGAAAAAGAGGTGATCGATTGCGAGAAAACCAAAGGAGAGATCGGATCGATGCTCTCTAGTTATCTTGTTTCAAGAGAAAGGATGGGATTGACGAGAATGCCGCCGATCCATTCAACGTATTCGCTCTTAGACAAAGATATACCAGAAATCAAACACTCTAGCTTTGTTCAAGAAAATCAGCAGTTCAAACAAGAGTTTCTTTATTTTCACCACTTGTTTTCTTTGGGGCTGACGGCCATTAGCCATCCATATAAACCAGAGATCACCGATAGGAGACGAAAGATTTTTTGATGCGTTTTGTCTACGGATTATCAATCAATCATGTGAGCGATCGGATCCATTATCAGAAAAATGTGATCGTCGATGATTCTCAATCCAGCTTACTGCAGTTTGCGAATGCTTTGTCTATTTTAGCTTTAAAAGAACAAGAGATCTCTGCCGAATGCTGGTATTTTTTCTATTGATCACTTCGGGTTGTGTCAACAACACGGTTTCTGAAGGAGCGGTGGTGGTGGCTGGAGCGACTGAAGGAACAAGCTTATCGGCTTAAATAATGTCGATAAAAAAGCGCTGAAAACCTAGATTTATCAAGGTTTTTAGCATGGGTTATGGTATAATAGGAGTACAGTAAAGTTTGTGACGGTGGCTATCTTTTGGAAGGTGGTGATGCTTATGAAAGTAAGTGTTCACTCTTTAGAAAGGAGAAGCCTTTTGTCTGTAGCTGAAGCATTAGGGCTAATGATTAGTTTCGGTTCTTTAATCGCAACGATCATCTTTGGCATCCTAAGAGCAGTGAAAAATGACAAAAACATATTAAGATTAGTTATGTAAGCTAAGGCATTGGCTTACATAACTAATTTTTTTATAGTTAAGGTGAAGAATAATCCGAACGGTTATTAGAACAATAAGTCCGTACAAAAAACAGGGTATCTTTACTATCTCTAATTGAATCAGTTTTAATATGTTGGATCTATAAGATCGTGTATAAGAAAGTGGAATCGCTAGAGCTAGGTAAAGTTCTTCAAAAATTTTATTTGGAGGTATATTTATGAATTACACTGCAGCGTTTGATGTTGGTATGGGGAAAAGTTATATGGTTTTATATGATGAACAAGCGTGTATACTTCAAAAATGGATTTCCCACTCAAAAGAATCTTTCATGCAATTAAAAAGGTTGTTTGATGTACATTTCTATAATGAGTTTGATTCACTAGATATAGTATTTGAAGCTACTGGTGTGTATTCAAAACCCTTAGAACGATTCTTTCTAACCGAGGGTTACCGGTATTCCAAATTTAATCCTTTAGAGGCAAGTTTCCAAGCAAAGACACTGCGAAGAAATAAAAATGATAAAGCTGACGCGCATAGTCTTGCTAAATCTTATATGGTAAATAAAACGAACTTCTATAAGTCATCAGACAAAAGGTATGATGAACTCAAACAATTATCACGATACTACTCCGAAATAGATGAAGAACTTTCTATCTTAAGAGGGCGACTTCACAGCTGTATTCAAGCCACTTTTCCTGAACTAGAACAATTATTTACAACAAAGAGTCATTTATTCTTAAATATTGTTCAAATCTACCCACATCCTCAGTTAATCCTTAAGGATTCTAAAACTATTATAAAAAATAAGATAATAAAACATACACAGAAAAATATTTCTTCCTCACGTGCTCAAAATAAAGCTAAGCTTTTGATTGAAGCAGCTCAAAATAGTTATCCTGCGGTAGACGAGCTCCATCCTGTAATTCTTCAAGTGCAACATTACGCTCGTAGATATCAAGAACTAATGACCCAAAAAGATGAGATTACAGACTTAATGTATACTCTCACCAAGGGACTTCCAGAATATGCTATTCTACTAAGTTTTCCTGGAATTGGCGTTAACTCTGCAGTAAGAATAGTTGCCGAATTAGGTGATATTCGACGGTTTGATAACTCAAAACAAATCAATGCATTTGTAGGTATTGACGTAAGAAGGTATCAATCCGGAAAATTTCAAATGCGGGATAAAATAAATAAACGTGGAAATAAAAAACTTAGAAAGATTCTTTACTTAGTTATTTTGAATATGATTCGAAATAAATCGACAGAGAAGAATCACATTAAGGAATATTACTATAAATTAAAGGCTGATCCAATGAACAAATGTCACAAAGTTGCTATAATTGCTGCTATAAATAAGTTGCTAAGAACGATATTTTACTTAGTTAAACAAGATGTCCTGTATGACTATGAGAAGGCCATAACGCATTAAAATTTTTAATATAAGGGTGAGAGGTTATTTGTTATGCTCTTTTTTATGAGAAAGTAAATAAAAAAGAAACTAGTTCCACCTAAGGAAAAAGTTTCTTTTAACTATTGACTAATCGTAAGAAATAACCGTCTACTTTAGCAGGTCACGGTTATTTTCGTTTAAATAATAGTACTGCCACCGTCTTAAACGGTGCTGTAGGGGAGTTGTTAGCGCAACTCCTCTTTACATAGTAATTATAGCAATATTTCAGCGAAATATCAACCTTTTGCTCTACAGAGATAGTGTCAAGAATTTGTTGGAAAGTAGATTTCTCCAAAATTAAATTTTATTATTGAGTGTTGATTTATTAAGGTTTTTTACTGCATAGCACTGGCTATTCGTTTACTTGTTCCAGTAATTAATCTATTTTCCAACAAAGGAAATTAGGCAAGAAACTGTTGATTGGTTCAATGAGTCGCCATAGCTTTTTAGAATTTACAATTGTGCTATATTTTTAATATAGGTAAAGTACTTTCTACCTACGAAAAATTAATTAATGAAGAGGAATCCTATTATGAAGCTAATCCCATACAATCAATCATTTCAAACGAATATTGAGAATTACCATTTAAACGATCTGTCATATACCGCACTGCCCAAAGAAATTCTCAAAGATTCACCAGAAACTTTTTTTCCTGTACTTTGTTTTGAGAAAGATCAATTAGTCTGTTTTTTTATTTTAGATAGCGGGAAAGACAAGTTTAACTACACAAACGATACAGATAGTTTGTTACTTAGGGCATTTTCAACTGATTCTTTCCAAACGAAAAAAGGATTTGCCACTTCCGCATTAAAGAAGTTACCAGCGTTCGCTAAAAGAACGTTTCCATCAGTAAATGGTATCTATTTAGGTGTAAATGTAAAAAATAAATTAGCCATTCATTTATACGAAAATGTGGACTTTAAAGATACAAAAAGAACATTTGCCGGACCTAAAGGAATGCAAAGGATATTCACTTTGAGCCTCCAGTAGTAATGTCAATTATAAAGAACAGGCAGCTTATTCATCAACTTAATCTTACCATAAAAATTGATCCAACACAGGTTCTTTACTGCATAACACTGACTATTCGATTACGTGCTCCAGTAATTAATCCATTTTCCAACAAAGGGAATTTGGCAAGAAACTGTTGATTGAATTCTTTTTTTTGTCCAATCACACGTCTATCCAAACGCTTAATTCGGGTTTCTTTTTGAAATTTTTTATTTTCATTCTCTAAATAGATCAATAACTTTCCTTGGTTTTTTAGAAATACGCGTAACTTTGCTATATTGTTCGCGCCAGTTTTACTCCAGCCCAAAGGGCGGGAACTTAAGCGAGAGGATAAAACATGGCTTACATGACTATCATCGCTACAACCAATATAATCCTCATTGTGTTGCTTTTGAATAGCTGCCCAATTTCCTAGTAAATAGCTTTGAGCATTGAGAATGTTCTTTCTTTGATTCTCTGAAAGCGTACCATCCTCTAAGCGACTCTTAAAGAAGGCTTTTACATATTTTTTCTGATTTTGATCGATCCAATCAAGTAGGATGGCTGTACATGAAAGCATGCCAATACAAGCTTTTTTCACATATTTTATTACATGAAATCGGTCTAAAACAAAAATTGTTTTCGGAAGATATCTCATACCTTCCTTGATCCATTTCGCTCCATCTCCAGAAAAATAGATTTTTTCTACTGATTTCAAGTTATATGAATCATCTAAGTAGCTGTATACCTCTTCCCAAAGACGTTGGCTATCTTGGTAGAGACCACTGAAATAGTGACAATTTTTTAGCTTTTTCCGTGTCGATCTCCCAGGAGCCTTCTCATAACCTTCATGAACATAAACTAATTTCATAAAACGGTTCACCCCATCCTGATAAGCAACATGATCTTCGTCAGCTTCAATATAGAGCACCGCTGGTGTCTTACTTTTTTTCTGGTAGGAACGATTAAATTTCCATATCTACACGATGAATCATGTTTTTTATGGTTTCTTTGCTTGTGATTCCTGTATGTTGAAATTGAGTGACCGTTTGTTGGTATGATCGATCGGAAGCGGTTTCTAGAATTTTGGTTTTTAATCCTAAATCTACCCGCTCATACGGGAGTATGTCTAAATACTCGTCTAGTAGATAAGAGAAATGGACATCTTTTTTGTGTTTGTAATACGTACGTCTAAGTTCTATTGGTCCAAGCATCGTGGCACAGATTTTTGTGTCTTCTCTGCGCTGAATATACCATTCACGCTTTCTAACAGGGGACTGACGTGAGGTAGCGTCAGCTTCGGCAATCAACGTTTCAACCATGGAGGTACCGATCTCATTGACGCACGTTTGAATATTTTCAACAAGATCAGTAAAACTCATTTCATGATTTTGTATACCAATAAATTGTTTTACCATTTCTTGACTGATTTTTTCAGCAGCTTGTTGTACAATGTTCATAAGAGATTCCTCCTTGATGATGTTTTAAGGTTTCAAGCACCTTCATTCTAACACATCGGGAGAAATCTCTTTTTTTGTTTTCCAACAATTATTTTACGCTAACCGCTACAGACGTGCCTTGCACGTCTATTTTTTGCCCTCCTAAGTGGTGGAGGTGGCTGGAACGTGGAGGGCAAAAAAGATCGCTTTTATCTCTTAAAAAAGGTCTAAGTACCACCATTGTTCCGAAATTTAACCATCCATCAAGCTGGGAATTCGGTTACTGTATCAGTCATTTATTTCATAGCAAAACACTTTCAAATTGGCTAAAATCAACTTTTTTGATTATAAAGACGGATAATGACCCAACAAATCAATCAGTAGAATAAACGTATCAAGACTTGAATAAAAGATTTAGGCCTGAATCGTTCAGGATGAACCAAATGATTCAAAAAGATACGATTTATTTTGAAGATTGTTTAGAAGGAATGAATAGAATACCAGATGATTCGATCGATGCGATAATCTGTGATTTACCGTATGGAACGACAGCTTGTGCGTGGGATAGTATCTTGCCGTGGGATCGCTTGTGGGCGCAGTATTTGCGAGTCATAAAACCTGAAGGTGCGATCGTTTTATTAGGTGCAGAACCTTTTTCTACTCAACTGCAAATGAGTAACTTCAAGGATTACAAGTATGATTGGTATTGGGTGAAAAATACGGCGACCGGCTTTGCATTTGCGAAAAAACAGCCGATGAGATCAGTGGAAACGATCTCTGTGTTTTCCCAAGGATCTGCGATCTATTATCCTCAAGGACTGCAATGGATCCAACAACCTAAGATAAGAGTGAGAAATACCACGGAAGGCTCGATTTATCAGTCAGAATCCTTGGCAGAAAAAGCGTATGTTCAGGAATACACAGGTTATCCGAACAATATTTTGCGTTTTGATAAAGAATCAATGCACACTTTCCATCCAACTCAAAAACCAGTGAGTCTATTGGAATACCTGCTTAAAACATACACTAAGAAAGGAGATCTCATATTAGATAACTGCATGGGAAGTGGCACGACGGCGGTTGCTTGCCTAAATACAGAACGTCACTTTATCGGTTTTGAAACAAATGCCGAGTACTACACGAAAGCAATCGATCGGATTCAAAAAAATGTGTCCCAGCTGAATCTTTTCGAATAAAATCAAAAAAAAGACGATAATAAATTGTCGTTATCGGTATACCGTGGTATAACAAATGGAACGGTATACCGATGTATTTAATTTTTAGAAAGGATCTATAACTATCTGAAGATCCGGTATACGGATAAAAAAAGGGAGGGATCACTACTGCAAAATAAAAAAGCACTTATTCTGAGTGGGTCAGAACAAGTGCAAGTAACAAAACCGTGCAGAGAATGCTACTACTCAAAATATACCATAATTGTGAGTAGTGGCAAGTTTTAATTGTCATACTCCTTTCAGGAGGAAAAAAGATGTACGCAGATAAAGATAAGATAGAATGGTTGCTTTTTGAAAGTGGAAAATCATTGTATGAAATTCAAAAAAAATCAGGAGTTGCCGCAACAACTGTTGCAGATCTTGCTCATAAAAGGTCTTCTATTGAAAGAATGCGATTTGATAATGCTGCCAAGCTTACAAAACTTGCGGATCAATTAAAAGAAGAAGCCATTGAATAATCAGAGCTTGATAATGAAACTCCTTATCTCTAGGAGGAAAAATAATGAATGCCGTTTTAAATAAGAAAAAATGTACTGTGATATTTGATCACTATGAAGATAATAACAATGTAGCGATTCAACTGACTAAGAAATGATGATGTCAGTCTGAAGAAGAGCTAGTTGCCACGGCCACGGTGAACACGAGTATCGGAATCAAACAAGATTTCGTCGCAATCAAAGGGTGGTCTGAAAATACGGGTATTGAAGAGGTACTGATAGAAGCTGGTGTCATTTGTGAGGAATCTGTAGTGGCAATTCCTTGTGGCATGGCTGTTGCAAAAGTCTTTCCTCTTACAGAAGAAGCAAAGGAAGTCATGAAAAACAATCAGTAGAAAAGAGTCCGTTCAAAGCTGCGGCGAGTGTGATTTACGCTCGCTGCGTCTTTTATCAAATCTACGATCGTTTCAATGAAGGAGAGCGAGTTATGGCCATTGCAAAAGGAAATACACGTCTTCCTGTAACGCTTAATGAAAAGAGAAAGCAGGGACTGAAGCACTTGAACACCAAGTACAAGAAAAGTGAATCAAAATTAATGTGTATCGCTTTAGATATGTTGCTTGAGCAAGAAAAAGCGGGATTTGAGATTCCTGCGCTCAGAAAGTGACCGCACTTTATTTTCTATTTCATTGAAGTGCTATCACTTATCAGTGAAACCGTTATCCAATACGTGGTAAACCAAAATCAGACAAAAGGTGAGATCCAATGGATGAAAAAGCCAAAAAGAAAATCGTAAAATTATTAGCACTTGCAAATGATGCCAATGACGAGGAATCGATGTCAGCTTTAGCAAAAGCTCAAGAGTTGATGCTTCAGCATAATATCGATGAATCAGACGTTTTTCATTATAAGCAAGAACAAAAGTCAGAAGCAGTGATCAATACGGTGATTTATGAAGGCCGGCCACAAAAATGGCTTTACCGTTTAGCGAGGATCATTGCTAAAAATTTTCGTGTCCGTTACTATTATCAGTCCGGAAAACCGATTGAACTTCACTTTGTTGGGATCGAATCAGATGTTCAAGTCGCACAGATCACATTTGAATACGCCCGTGGTAGTGCCAGCTACTGTGCAAGGCAGTTTCTTCAGATGCCTGAGATCAGACGGAAATACAAACGGAAATGGCAGTTAAAACAAGACTATTTGGAAGGATACTTGAAAGGTTTGTCGCAAACATTTCGAAAACAAGTGCTGACAAACGGCTATGAATTGGCTTTGCAAGTACCTGAAGTGGTTCAGGCTGAAGTCGAAAAAATTGGACTGGTACCTGGGAAAGATACCTCTCACACCGTGAGGGATCGGGAAGCATTTTACTCCGGTTATGCAGAAGGTGTCCGTTTTAAGGATAAGGATCGATTAGGTGCTTAATCGTATGTTGAAAGGGGACTTATAAAGATGGCTGAAGAAAGACAATGTTACGGTGGGCAATGGAAAGTACCAATAACGCCCTACAATCGGCGCTTATACTGGCCGCCTAGCTGGATCAAATGTGATTGTGGTGAGTTAGCAAAACAAGTTCGTGTCAGAAAAGGGGACGTTCTTTATCCTAATGGTCATTATTTATGTAAAGAGTGTCAACGAGAGTATCAGAAGGTCGATGGAAGAGTTCACTTTATCCTGGTCAAACCAGATGAAGAATGATGTAGGCGGTAAACTATCTTCTATTGAAGATAGAAGAGAAAAGGTTTGGACAGTGATCGTTTTCAACCATTTTTCTAAGGAATTGATGGGCTTTTTGAGTAACGCTGCGATGGTTGAAAATTTGCAATTTACACAAAGAAAAGAAGAGTTAGGTATTTTTAAGGAGAACGAAGCAAAGGCAATCCTTGATTCCATACATGCGTTAAAAGATGAAGAGTATGTGATCCGCAAAACTTTTACAGATAGTGGTCATGTAGACTGGGTATCTGGAACGTATTTTGATTTTGAGATTGCAAAAGTGACGTTCGAATAATCACTGAAGGAACGGTCAAAACCGATTAGAGGAGGAACAATAATGGAGGAATTATTTCTAAACAAGGAACACATTGCCAGGTTTAATTGCATGATGGAAGAATTGGGCTTTACAGATCTTCGAGATCCTTATTGGCGTATCTTGGTTTTTATCTTCACTGGTGATGAAAGATTATTTAACCAACGTGGCTCGATGGTTAATTTTGTCCAAAAAGAAATCAATAGCGACCTATGGTTTGATGGCACTTTATCCGGTGGGGAGCAACGACTGGTTGCTTTAGCCTATAACTTGTTTACCAATCAAGATTTCTATGAATTCGAAAACGGCAAGAGGTATAATATTTCGCCATTAGAAGTTTTTCTGGTGTTGATGAGACTGGTTATCAGCTGGCCAAGAATGCGATTGATATTAGACTATAGTTTTATTAAAAGTGATAAGAAAATTTAGTTAAAATAAAAACTCGTAAAATTATGTTAAAAAAGGCGAAACTTTATTTATGTTTTTAAAAAATTATTTAGTCTATAAGTTGACAATTATATCGTTAGTGATAGTATAATTTATAGACTATATATTTATTTATCTAGTGTGTGTCTAAATAAAAAATGATCAAGGAGGAATTTTTTATTATGAAGAAGAGCATTAAGAAATTCGTTAGGTCACTGTTGGTAATTGGTATACTTGGTTTAGGTACTGTCACAGCTTTTGCGACCACATTTGGAAGTAGCACTAGTGGGGCATCCACTAAAGAATCTTATCAAATAAAATATGATGGCGCTGCGTGGAATTATGGATCATCAAAATATAAGTCGACTTCATTTAAATATACAAGAGATAATAAAACTTTGATGAGTAAGACAGCGTATTCTTCAAAAGTTACGGGGTCAGTTTGGGATGATTTAGCATGGGGAGATAAGTATACGACGCATTTTAGTTGGTCACGTGGCGCAAAAAGATAAGAGAAAACTTAACTTGACTCTGTAAAAATTCAATTGAAAAGTTAATTCAATAATTATAAAAATATTTCGGGCCGAATAGATTTCATCTATTGGCCCGATTGTGTATTTAAATATTTATTAGGAGTAGAATATGAGATATTCTTTATACAGAGTAGGTGAAGCTTTTGAAGCTTTTATTATTTATTTAGTAATCTTTACTTCAAGTTCAATCCTTATACACTTAAAATATATGAATATAGAAAATTCGTTTATATTACAATCTTTTTTTAAGAATATTACCGACTATCAATTATTAATAAACATTTTTTTTACATTTTTGATGATAGTGTTTCACTATCAATTTGTAAATCGGAAAAAACAGAGATAATTTGCCGTATACTTGTGGGAGATACTTCTAAAAAATAGTATCTAGGTATATATTGAATAGTCTATCTATTCTCGTATTTAGTTTCTTGCTTTCGTTTTTATTAAACGTGTATCTAAACAAAGTTA
>NZ_VHIL01000021.1:0-36063 GCF_006491895.1 Enterococcus sp. OL5 | reverse complement strand
TCGACGAGCATACGACGATTCACGGGCAGAAAGAGCAAAACAACGTGCAGAACGATCAAATCGAAGAGGCCAAACAAGTCGAAGATATCGACCAGCTTCGTCGCGCAACGGTTGCTTTGCAACCGCGCCATCAAATCGAATCAACGTAGTCAAAACATTCCTAAAAAAACAAGGGCATCTTGCCTTTGTTTTTTTGTTTCTCCAAGAAAACGTTTTAAAAACTTTTTAAAGTCTTTTCATGAAGGTTTCAAGAAAGATTATTTTTTATCTTGACATCTTTGTGGTATGATAGGAATGTTCAATTATGAAAAAAGGAGCAGGAAGTATGCAAGTGTATGGAATTGATGCAATCATTCGAATCGTGAGTCATTTAGCGTTCATCTATTTAGCATTTTGGGCATTGCAATCTGTGCGGATCGATGCTTTTTTTAAAGCCTTACGAACGACTCAGATACGAATGGTCATGGTGTTTCTTGCGATTGCATTAGGCTACACCGCCAGTACTTTTTTCCTTGAGTTGATTGCGTTATGTCGTAATTTATTTTTAACAGGTTTTTAAGAATTTCATTAATATATGCAAAAACACCGAATATTATGCTATAATTGGCAAGATTTGTGTGAGTCACTGCATTATTTGGAGGGAACATAAATGGAAGAGATGATCGTTCAAGGTGGTAATCGATTAACTGGAACAGTGAAGATCGAAGGGGCAAAAAATGCTGTTCTACCTATCTTAGCGGCAAGCTTATTAGCGGAAGAAGGAACAACGACATTAACAAATGTACCGATCCTTTCCGATGTATTAACAATGAAAGAAGTGATTCGGCATTTAAATGTCGCAATCGATTTTGAAGAAGAAAACAATACGATGACGATCGATGCATCACAAGAGTTAGCGATCGAAGCACCGTATGAGTATGTAAGCCAAATGCGCGCTTCAATCGTAGTCATGGGACCTTTGTTAGCCCGTAATGGTCATGCCAAAGTGGCAATGCCTGGCGGCTGTGCAATCGGCAAACGACCAATTGATCTACATTTGAAGGGATTTCAAGCACTAGGCGCTCAAATCATCCAAAAAGATGGATACATAGAAGCGATCGCCGATGAGTTAAAAGGCAATAGCATTTACTTGGATTTCCCAAGTGTCGGCGCAACGCAAAATATCATGATGGCTGCCGTAAAAGCTAAAGGCATCACCATCATTGAAAACGTCGCTCGTGAACCTGAAATCGTCGATTTAGCAAACATTTTAAACAAAATGGGTGCCAAGGTCTTTGGTGCAGGAACCGAAACGATGCGTATCGAAGGGGTCGAACACCTGCATGCAGTAGATCATTCGATCGTCCAAGACCGTATCGAAGCAGGAACCTTTATGGTTGCAGCTGCGATGACTCAAGGAGACGTTATTATTAAAGATGCAATCTCAGAACACAATCGTCCATTGATTTCAAAATTGATCGAAATGGGCGCAGAAGTGACTGAAGTAGCTGAAGGGATTCGTGTCGTTGGACCTGAAAAATTGAAGGCAACAGATGTGAAAACAATGCCTCACCCAGGTTTTCCTACGGACATGCAAGCGCAAATGTCTGCTATTCAACTTTTAGCAGCTGGAACAAGTGTTGTGAATGAAACGGTATTTGAGAATCGTTTCCAACATTTAGAAGAAATGCGTCGGATGAATGCTCATGTCAAAATCGACGGCAACATAGCAGTGATCGAAGGCGGTCATGAATTGCAAGGTGCGCTGGTCTATGCGACGGATTTACGTGCTGCCGCAGCGTTGATTTTATTAGGTCTGCGTTCAACTGGTCGACACGTGTCCGCAATCTAAAATATTTGGATCGTGGCTATTACAAATTCCATGAAAAATTGCAGCAATTAGGTGCTTCTGTGGAACGAGTTTCTGAAGCAGTTGAAGAAACCGTACCAGTAAACGCTTAGTAGGAGTAGGAGAGAATAAAGTGAAGTTGAACCGTTACATTCTAACTAGCTTGATAAAAATTCTAATCGTCATTTTGTTAGCTATTTTATTGTTCTTAGCTGGAACAATGATTGGCTATGGAGTGATTGGCGACGGTAGTCCTTTTAAAGTCTTCTCTCCAAGTCTTTGGAATCATATCTTTGAGTTTATGAAGTAAACCAAAACTAGGACTTACGCCTCGTGCTGAGTCCTAGTTTTTTCTATCTGTCTTTACTGCATCGTGATCATAAAAAGAAAGGTTGGCAAGAAATGAGTAAACTTTTGATTGGCTTTGTTCGTTTCTATCAACGTTTTATTTCCCCATTATTTCCTCCTAGCTGTCGTTATTATCCGACTTGCTCAGGATACATGATCCAAGCGATCCAGGTCCATGGGGCTGCTAAGGGAGGCTTGATGGGAATCGCACGTATCTTACGGTGCCATCCTTTTGTAAAGGGGGGAATCGACTACGTGCCTCAGACCTTTACGTTAAAACGTAACACTGATGATAAAGTCAAACCAACATACCGTTATCGGAAAAGTTAAACGAACATAAGAGAAAAAGAAAAGGAAGAAAAACATGATTCGTCCAATCCACCCTAATGAATCGTATCCTTGGTCACTGTTGCTGGATGCGGATCCTGAAAAAACAGTTGTAGAAGGCTATCTATATGACAGCCAGACGCTTGTTTATGAAGAAGATGGAGAAGTGATCGGTGTCTTAGTGTATCAAGACCAAGGCACAAAGTGGGAGATAATGAATGTGGCTGTCTCCCCAGTAAAGCAAGGAAGGGGCATTGGGGGTCAATTGTTGCAAGCTGCCGAAAAAGCGATTCTTAGTCAGCAGCAAGGTGCAAAACACCCTCTTGTCGTGATCAAAACCGGTAGTCTGCCCTCTGCAGCCTTGACTTTGTACCAAAAGCAAGGCTATGTTGAAAAAGACCGGGTGAAAAATTATTTCACCACCCACTATGCTGAACCGATTTTCGAAAATGGGCAGCAGTTGATCGATCAAGTTATTTTGGAAAAGCAGCTCTAATCCCATAGAGACAGTCTATGTCGATTTTAGGCTGTTTTTTTTATTGTTATCGGAAATCGCTTTCTTCAAGCGGGGACTTACGGTAAAATAGATAGTATCAGAATAATAAAGGATTGAGGGGAAAAAATGGCGATTTTAGTCTTTGATATGGGTGGTTCAGCAGTAAAATACGGCGTCTGGTCACAAGATTCTTTGGTGAGTAAAGGCAAATTTACTACTCCAAATACTTGGGAGGAAATGAAAGCCCAGCTGCAGCAAGTGAGAACAAGCGTAAACGAAGAGATCGAAGGAGTCGGGATCAGTGCGCCGGGTGCGGTCAATGCCCAAGAGCGGCGGATCGACGGCATTAGTGCGATCCCTTATATCCATGGGTTTGACATCTACTCTGAACTCGAAGCAGCATTTGGGGTACCAGTAACCATCGAAAATGATGCCAATTGCGCTGGGATGGCTGAATTTTATCAAGGAGCGGGCAAAGAGTTTCAGCAAGCTGCCTTCGTTGTGATCGGAACAGGCGTTGGCGGCACCCTGTTTCAAAATGGTGAGCTAGTCCGTGGGGCACATTTATACGGTGGCGAATTTGGGTTGATGATCTTGGATCAAGGCAAAACATTTTCGCAATTAGGGACAGCGGTTCAGATGGCTTGGCGGTATTGTGATCGAATCGGTGTAGATCGAGCTACAATTACCGGCGAAGAGGTCTTTCAACGCGCAGAAGATGGGGATGCCATTGCGATCGAGGAAGTCAATAAATTTTACCGCTATTTAGCGCAAGGACTGTTCAGTATTCAATTTGCTTTTGATCCTGAAGTGATCATTATCGGTGGCGGTGTCAGTGCCAAAAAAGGCTTATTACAAGAAGTTGATCAACGGTTGAAAAAAATGCTGGCAGATCAAGCTTTAAATGATTTTGTCCCACTGATCAAGCTTTGTGACTATCGCAATGACGCCAATCTAGTTGGGGCAGCAGCCAATTTTCAAGCATTGTATCCAAGAAATAGCCGCTAACATCTAGATGTGATGTTTTCAAACGTCCTTTTGACAAAAAAATGAAGCAATTCGAAACGTTCAAAAAGTAAGCAAAGGAAAAAAACTTTGCTTACTTTTCTTTTTGCTCAAAAAACTGAAAAGCGATTCCATTGTTGGTGGATCAGTGTTTTAAAACCCCATTTTTTTTATAGCGAAAAAATAAATTCTGAATAGGTGAAATATTCTGATAATTCGTTGACATTTTCCGGATTTTTCAGTATATTGGATAACATATTCAGGGGAAGTGAAGGAGAGGAAAAATATGAAAAAGAAATTTGCGTTTTTGTTTGCGAGTTTGTTTTTGTTGACAGCGTGTAGCGCTGGACCAACAGGTGGATCAACGGACGGCAGCGGGGCTGCTGAAGGTGGCAACAAACAAGAGGGAGATACTATCAAGATCGGAACCAATTTAGAGTTGTCAGGAGCCGTAGCTGCTTATGGGACGGCTGAAAAAGAAGGAATCGACTTAGCAGTAGAAGAAATCAATGCTGCCGGCGGTGTTCTTGGAAAACAAATTGAAATTATTTCGAAAGATAACAAATCAGATAACAATGAAGCTGCTACAGTAGCAGCCAATTTAGCAACGAATGATAAAGTGGTAGCCATCATTGGTCCAGCAACCTCTGGTGCTACGAAAGCAGCTTTGCCTAACGTGACTAGAGCGCAAGTACCAATGGTTACTCCTTCAGGTACTGACGATGCGATTACTTACACTAGTGGGAAAGTGCAAGAATTTGCCTTCCGTTCTTGTTTCCAAGATAGCTTCCAAGGAACGATCTTAGCAAAATATGCGGCTGAAAATTTGGATGCATCAAAAGCCGTGATCTTGGGAGACAACTCAAGTGATTACGCAATTGGATTGACGGAAGCATTTAAAGAAAGCTACCCAGGCGAAATTGTCTTAGAAGATAACTTTACTGAAGGCGACAAAGATTTCCAAGCAGTTCTTACAAGAATCAAAGATGTAGAATTCGATGTCTTGTTCATTCCAGGCTACTACACAGAAGCTGGTTTGATCATCAAGCAAGCGCGGGAATTAGGAATTGATCAAGCAATCATTGGTGCGGATGGATTCGGTGATGAAAAAATGGTTCAAACTGCTGGTGCAGAAAATGTCAGCAATGTTTACTATACCGGCCACTTCTCTACCAAAGCACCAGCAAATGACAAAGTTGAGCCGTTTGTGGCCGCTTTCAAGGAAAAGTATGGCAAAGAACCTTCTGCTTTTAATGCATTAGCCTATGATGCCGTTTATATGATCAAACAAGCAATCGAAGATCAAAACTCAGCAGATTCATTGGCAATTGCAGCTGGTTTGTCTGAACTGAAAGACTTTGTCGGCGTGACAGGTGAAATCACAATGGATGAAAATCATAACCCTGAGAAATCAGCAGTTGTTTTAGGATTGACTGACGGGAAGGAAACCTCAGCAGACACTGTGGAACCTTAAAAACCTGTAGTTGTTTGGCAGTGAAAACTGGGACAGACCTGATGTGTTTGTCTCAGTTTCTTTTCTCTAATGAGAAGAACCATAATAAATGATATTGGAAGTGAGTATATGGAAATGATGATCCAACAATTGATCAACGGCTTGTTTCTAGGCAGTATCTACGCCTTGTTAGCGTTGGGTTATACGATGGTGTATGGCATCATCAAGCTGATCAACTTCGCCCACGGAGAAGTTTATATGATTGGTAGTTTTATCGGTTACTTTTTGATCAATCAATGGCAATTAGGGTTTTTCCCCGCGTTGTTCATTTCAATGATCGCCAGTGCAGCTCTTGGGGTAACGATCGAATTTTTAGCGTATCGTCCCTTACGCAATTCCACGCGAATTTCGGCACTGATCACGGCAATCGGGGTTTCTTATTTTTTGCAAAATGTCATGATCTTTTTCTTTTCAGCCAATGTGCGCCCCTTTCCGCAAGCGATCGAGCGACAAACTTATTCCATCGGGTTTGTTCAAGTAAGTAATGTCCAGTTATTGATCTTGGCTGTTTCGGTTACCTTAATGATTCTCTTGCAATTGATCGTGAAAAAGACCCGGATGGGAAAAGCGATGCGGGCAGTAAGTGTTGATGCAGATGCAGCGCGTTTGATGGGGATCAATGTCAATCGAACGATTTCCTTTACCTTTGCCTTAGGCTCGGCTTTGGCTGCAGCTGGCGGGATGCTGATCGGTTTGTATTATAATTCCATTGATCCATCAATGGGGGTCGTTCCTGGTCTGAAATCTTTTGTTGCGGCGGTTCTCGGCGGGATCGGGATCATTCCTGGTGCAGCTTTAGGCGGCTTTGTGATCGGTTTGGTGGAGACAGCAGCGACAGCGCTTGGTTTTTCTGATTACAAGGATGCTTTAGTGTACGTCATTTTAATAATTATATTGTTGGTTCGTCCAGCTGGGATCCTCGGCAAAAATATCAAAGAGAAAGTGTAGGTGGCAGAAATGAAAAAGAATTTACGTTACAACTTAATCTGGCTCGCTCTGGCAGCTATTCTTTATTTCGGATTATTTGCAGCTTACAACGGCGGGATGATCAATCTGTTTTCTGACGCCATCATTGTCAATATCGGGATCAACATCATTTTGGCAGTCAGTTTGAATCTTATCATTGGTTTTTCAGGGCAATTCTCCTTGGGACATGCCGGGTTCATGGCTATCGGTGCTTATGCTGGCGCGATCCTGTCGGCAAGCAATCCAACCTTTGGCGGCTTTTTAACTGGTTTATTGGTGGGAATGCTGGTTTCAGGTGCAGTCGCATTAGTAGTTGGGATTCCGACCCTCCGTTTAAAAGGTGACTATCTAGCGATCGCTACCCTAGGTGTGGCAGAGATCATTCGGATCTTGTTGGTGAACTTACGAGGCTTGACCAATGGTCCTGCAGGAATTTTCGGATTGCCCCAATTCAGTAATTGGCAGATCGTCTTTCTCTTTGCCGTTCTATCGATTCTTGTCGTGTCAAACTTTATCCATAGCGGACCTGGTCGAGCGACTTTAGCGATTCGGGAAGATGAGATCGCTGCAGAATCGATGGGGGTCAACACAACGAAATACAAGGTAATTGCGTTTGTAATGGGAGCAGTGATGGCAAGCATTGCTGGTACCCTTTATGCCAGCTATCAGCAGTCGGTTTTCCCACGAGATTACGGTTTTATGAAATCGATCGATGTCTTGATCATCGTCGTTTTTGGAGGGCTTGGGAGTACCACAGGAGCAGTTGTTTCGGCAGTAGTGCTAGGAATCTTAAATATGTACTTGCAAGGCTTCTCTGATTTGCGTATGATCATTTATGCATTGGCTTTGATCATCATCATGATCTTTAAACCAAGCGGACTTTTAGGAACCTGGGAATTCTCCGTAAAAGGACTGTTGGACAAATTTAGAAAAAAGGGGGATGACAACGATGCCTCTATTAGAAGTTAAAAGCTTAACGAAAAACTTCGGCGGGTTAGCTGCTGTTTCTCATGTAGATCTCCATCTAGATACCAATGAGCTGGTCGGGTTGATTGGACCAAACGGTGCCGGCAAGACAACGCTCTTTAACCTCCTGACAGGTGTGTATGAGCCTAGTGAAGGCGAAGTGCTTTTTGAGACCCAAGGTAAGCCAAAAGGTTTAAATGGCGTGAAGCCTTATAAAATCGCGGATTTAGGCCTTTCAAGAACCTTCCAAAACATTCGCTTGTTTAAAAACTTGACCGTGATGGACAACGTTTTGATCGCTATGAACAGTAAGCATAAAGAAGGACTACTGACGAGCATCTTGCGTTTGCCAAAGTATTACAAAAACGAAGAATCCATGAAGAAAAAAGCCTTAGAGCTGTTACGGATCTTTGATATGGATGGCAAAAGTCAAACGTTAGCGAAAAATTTGCCTTATGGCGAGCAACGCCGTTTAGAGATCGTACGCGCATTAGCTACAGAGCCAAAAATTTTGTTTCTTGACGAGCCGGCAGCGGGGATGAATCCTCAGGAAACAACAGAACTGACAAAGCTGATCTATAAGATCCAAAAAGATTTTCAATTGACGATCCTCTTGATCGAGCATGATATGAGTTTGGTCATGGAAGTGTGCGAACGGATCTATGTACTGGAATACGGGCAAGTCATCGCCCACGGTGAACCAGAAGAGATCAAAAACAATCCACGGGTAATCGAAGCCTATCTAGGAGGGGAAATCTGATGCTGGAAATTCAAAATTTAAGTGTTCACTACGGCATGATCCAAGCAGTTCATAATGTTTCCTTCCACGTCAATCAAGGAGAGATCGTTTCGCTGATTGGTGCCAATGGTGCCGGGAAAACCACGATTTTACGGACGATTTCTGGATTGATCCGTCCTTCAAAAGGCTCCGTCACTTTTGAAGGAAAGCAAATTGAGAAAGAAGCACCGCAAAAAATCGTCGCAAACGGCTTGTCGCAGGTGCCAGAAGGGCGGCACGTCTTTTCCGGTTTGACGGTTCAAGAAAACTTAGAGATGGGCGCCTTCTTGCGTAAAGACAGTGGTGTCAAAGAAGACTATGAACAAGTTTACCGCAAGTTTCCTGTATTGAAAGAACGTCTCTCGCAAGATGCGTCGACATTATCTGGCGGTGAGCAGCAGATGTTGGCAATGGGGCGGGCATTGATGTCAAAACCGCGCTTGCTTTTGCTGGATGAGCCATCGATGGGCTTGGCACCAATTTTTATCAAAGAAATTTTTTCCATCATTCAAGAAATCAAGCAACAAGGAACGACTGTGCTGCTGATCGAACAAAATGCGAAAATGGCTTTATCGATTGCCGATCGCGGCTATGTATTAGAAACGGGGAAAATCGTTTTAGAAGGTACTGGAGAAGAATTACTAGCAAGTGATGAAGTAAGAAAAGCGTATCTAGGAGGCTAAACAATGAGCGTAAGTGATTTTATGACGAAGACGGTCGTCACCGTCGATTCGCAGACACCGATCTTTGATGCAGTAGATTTAATGAAGCAGCATGATATCCATCGTCTGCCCGTCGTTGACGATGGTAAATTAGTAGGGTTGATCACAGAAGGAACGATCGCTGAAGCAACTCCCTCAAAAGCGACAAGCTTAAGCGTTTATGAAATGAACTATCTCTTAAATAAAACGACGGTCGCTGATATCATGTTGAAAAAAGTGACCACGATTGAACCAGATGCACTATTAGAGGACGCCATTTCCGTCATGCGTAGTGAGAACGTGGGGGTTTTACCAGTCATGGATGATGATGCCCTAGTGGGAATCATTACCAACAATGATATTTTTGATGCCTTTTTGAAAATCACTGGCTACCACGATGGCGGGACCCGAGTATCGATCGAGATCACGGATGACCATGTGGGGGTTTTAGCAGACGTGACGAAACTCCTTGCCGATCATCAAATGAGTATTTTGACGATTGTGGTAAATCGGATGGCACTAAAAACAGTTGTTGAGATCCAAGTAGAATCACGGCAAGTCGCAGCAATCGAGAAAATTTTAAGCGATGCAGGTTATACCGTGACGAGTGCTGTCTTGACGAACCAGAAGTGATCTAAGGAAATGTAGCTGATCGTAAAGATTGGCTACTTTTTTTATTTCCAGAAGAGATTTTCTTTTTCTTTTGCTGCTTTTCTGTTAAAATAGGAAGGTGCTGTAAAGAAAGAGGTGCAACCATGTCTAAGAAAAATAAAGATATCGAAGTCCGTATTGAAGAAACAACAAAAGCCATTCATGGCAAAGACTATACCGTCAATGAATTGTTTATCGGTAAAAAACGCATCGGTGAGATTTTAACAACTGGACCAAAAGAATTTCAAAGCTTTTTAGGGGATGAGGATCTAGGTTCGAGCAGAAGCTTAGAAGCTGCCATCGAGATGATTATTCGCCAATGGAATTTACATGAATAATTTCTAGAAAAAATTACTTTTTGCTCTTGCAATTTGTTATCTTTTTCGGTATTATAACTATTGTCAGGTTTGAGAAAAACCTTTTGGAGGAGTAGCGAAGTGGCTAAACGCGACGGACTGTAAATCCGTTCCTTAGGGTTCAGTGGTTCGAATCCACTCTCCTCCACCATTATTGGGGTATAGCCAAGCGGTAAGGCAACGGACTTTGACTCCGTCATGCGTTGGTTCGAATCCAGCTACCCCAGTCAAAGAAATACGTAGAAAAAACAGCAAGCAGACTTGCTGTTTTTTTGTTATTTAAAAAGAATCGTTTTTTTATAAGTACTTAGGGAAATAGGAAGCTGATGAGAAAGAAGCAACTTTCAACGTGCAAGTTTCTATGAAAAAGCAAAAAGTGGTTACTTTGGGGCATTTCTATTAAACAGGCATGGGGTTGCCGTCCATTCTTTCACGGAAGTCTCTTTCAGAGAATTTAAAATATTTGGGCATTTTTGGTTCTGTTTGGTATACTTAGGCAAATCAGTTCCTTTACGAGAACCATTTTTTTGCATGAGAAACGAACGATGACAGGAATATTACCGATTCTCGGATATGATAACTTTACTAGATGGGGGCTTAACGAAGATGGGGAATGAAACAACTTGGGAAAACATAGATCGCCTTTATCTGTTGTGTCAACCAATCATGCAGGTAGAATCGCTAAGTCAGCAAGAGCTGAATGGCTATGAAGTCTTACTGCGTAGCGAGAAGAACAACCGCTTCCCACAGCAAGAATTCAGTACAATGATTCAAACTGAAAGCGGCAATCAGCAATTGATGGAATGGTATGCTAAGGAATTGCGGCGTTTGTGTCAAAAAAAGCCGGAAACCCGCTTTAGTGTCAATATTCATCCACAACAGCTGCTGTGGCAGTCAACGTGGTCCTTTTTTGAAACGATGGCTGTTCATAAGGAGCAGTTGCAGATTGAATTGACGGAGCATCCCGTACGCATACAGCAGGAGTCATTTGATTTGTCTAGCGCCCTCGCAAAAATCAAAGCCTATGGCTATGTGATTGCGGTCGATGATATCGGTTGCGGACAAAATACCCTCTCGTTGGTCTTTGCCAATCTTGCCAGCGTTGATTGTTTGAAATTTTCGTTGTTACCGTTTATTCAGCTTGATGAGGAGATTGGCTTCAGCTTTTTGGCTTGTTGGTTGAAGGTTGCCCAAAAATATCAGCTTGAGCTGATCGTTGAAGGCATCGAGAACCGCGAAAAAATGGTACAGTTGCTTGAGATGGGGGTGCATTTGCAACAAGGGTATTTATGGTCTAAAGGAGAGCGATTGTGATGGAATGTTAGAACGAGGCGTGCTTTTGGCGTTTGGTTTGCCGCTGATGATTGCCAGTTTACTGGTGACCGCAGATGTTTTTGTACGAAGTGTGCAAAAAATATCGGTTTCTCGTCCATTTAAGTATTTTATTATTGGTATTCTGACGTTTACGCATTTGTATTTTATTCTTTCTTTTTCAATGAATTCAGTTGGGTTTATCTGTTATCAATACACAACTGCTTTTATAGCGAGTCATTTTTTCTATGGCGATCGTGGTAAGATCTTGATTTTGATAACGCCGTGTATGGTCGTCTTTTATTTGTGGTTTGTCGGTTTTTCTGATGTGGGTAAAGCTTTTTATCTTCCATTATTCGGAGTTGGGCTCTTTGTCCTTGATTTTCTTTTATCAAAAGTCAAGCGGATCCGTCCGCAACAGCAATTTTATTTGATGTATTTTTTGACCTGTCTGCTCTCACCGCGTTTTTCGATGCTGGTCCATCATACGACGACCTATGACTGGGAAGCGATGCTGGCAGTATTTGTTGGTTCTTTTGTGCTGTTGGGCGGCTTTATGTGGCTTCATCGGTTGATTGAAGGCGAAGAGTACCAAGTACTGGCAGAGTTGGCGAATAGTAAGATCGATGCGTTGACCGGCTGCTTCAATTATGGGACCTATAACCACGATCTGCTTCAAGCCGTTTCACAGAAAAAGACTGTGACGATCGCCATGATTGATCTCGATCACTTCAAAAAGGTCAACGACCGTTATGGTCATATCGCCGGAAATGAGTTGTTAAGAACCTTTGCCTCACGGACGACTACTTTTTTAGAGGCGCATTTTGCCGAGACCTTTTCCTTTTATCGTTATGGCGGAGAAGAGTTCTGTCTCGTGATCGAAGGGGATGTCAAAGAAAAGACCGTAGCTGCGATGACGACACTGTGTCAAACCATTTCCAGCAGTATGTTTCCTGTGGCCAATTTTGAAAAAGGGACGATGTCTTTGTCTTGCGGCGTTGAAGCGAGTACAGTTTGTCATGGCGATATCTTGGCAGCTGTTGAAAGAGCCGATCAAGCCCTCTATCTCGCAAAACAAAGTGGTCGAAACCGGGTGTGCACCTTGCCTGAGACGTAAAAAATAATGGAAAAATAATTTACACAAATTCACAAAGAATTAAATGTTTATGCACAAAAAGTTAGTAATAATAAAGAAATAATGTTATTTATTTAGAAAATATACATTTTGATCATTTTATTTATTTTTAGAATCTTCTTATATCAACAAAAAGATTGAAAATATGTATAATTTCTGGTAAATTATTTTAAATCAAGAGTGATAGAAACTGTCAATGATAAATAGTGATCCTTACTTGATGCTCCGTCCGCTTTTCCATGAAACATCTTTGGAAATGTTCTGTCGAATCAGCAAGTAAGGGTTCTTTTTTTTAGAAAGGAAGCGCAGGAAATGGCAAATACGCTGGTTGTCAATACACTCGCAAATTTAGGTGCAATCATCATCAATATTTACTTGTTGTTCAAAGTCAGTGATGGCTTCGTAGGGCAAGGGACCTTCAAAGCAAAGCAGATCGCAGCGGCGATTGTTTGTGAAACCGTGGTAGGGATGTTGCTAATGAACTTCTCTTATGTCGTATATGAAACAAGATTTGACCTGCGCTTTTTGCTTTACGCTTTTTCTATGAAGTATCTGGGCTGGAAGGTGACCGTACCAACGATGTTCAATCTAGCGTTAGGTCGTTTTTTGTTTGAAGTATCAAAATCTTCTTGGTTGAACTTATATCTCAGTTTCTTTTTGATGGTGACCCTGACGTTTCTCCATGCTTGGGCCAAGCAGCGGCTTAGTGACAAACAAGAGTTGATTTTATCGATCACCTACTTGATTGTTATCTCCTTTCTATTTGGCTGCTATTTGACTGGCGATATTCAAAAAACGACCTTAATTTATATAGTTTATGGCATTCTTGCTTATACGTTGGCGTTTTTCCTTTACTCAATATTAAATGATATGCAGCGCATTTTGGCTTTAGTCAAAATCGATGATTTGACGCAGTTGAACAACTTTCGTAAGTTTCAAGAGGACCGCCAACGCCTAGATACGACCGAGGTGGACTTATCGATTGCTTTGATCGATATCGATCATTTCAAAAATTACAATGACCGTTACGGACACCGTGCCGGGGATGTGATTTTGCAAGAAATCGCTCGTATTTTTTTGAACTACTGTACGGCTAGCAATCCGGTCTATCGCATCGGTGGGGAAGAGTTTGCGATCTTGATCCAAGGAGACGCACAGGCTGCTGCTTATCTCCTCGAAAAAATCCAAAAGCGCATCCGTTACCAAGAAATCATCTTGGATGCCGGCGATTCGGTCAGCATCACGTTGTCGATTGGGATCGCACAACGGCAAAGGGGCGAGCTGCTGATGCAAACACAAGAACGTGCCGATCAAGCATTGTATCGCGCCAAGCGCAGCGGTCGCGACCAACTCTGTCTTTACTGATGGGGTTGGCTTCTTTTCTTTTTTTGTTTTCAAAAATACTACCTTAAATGAGGAACGCATATGGAAAATAGTTTAATCATGATTCCTTCGCTAGAACCTGACCACAAACTGCTGGCTCTGGTGGAGAAAATTCGTTTGCATAACCAGCACCTGCCGATTTTGGTCGTGGATGATGGCAGTGGATCAGCTTATCAGTCTGTCTTTTCGACGTTGGAACAGCAGTTTGGCTGTCAGGTTTTGACCCATCCAAAGAATCTTGGAAAAGGCGCAGCTATCAAAACCGCCCTCACCGAAGTGCTGACAAATCAACCGGCAGTTGAATTTATGGTGACCATTGATTCGGATGGGCAACATGAGTATACCGATATGATGGCTTGCTTAACCAAGGCACAAGCCCATCCGGACAGCATTATTTTAGGGACTCGATCCTTTGGCAAAGATGTCCCCTTGCGGAGTAAGTTCGGCAACATTTTGACCCGAAATATCTTACGTTTAGCGACTGGTCTTGCCATCGAGGATTCGCAGACGGGCTTAAGGGTTTTCCCTCGGAAATTCATGACAGATTTGTTGGCGATCTCAGGTGAGCGCTTTGAATATGAAACGCGGATGCTGATCGAAGCCCAGAAGCGGGGGTGGCCGATTCTCTCGCAACCGATCGCCACCATCTATATTGAAGAAAATGCCTCTTCCCATTTTCGGGTCTTGGCAGATTCTGTCGCTATCTATAGCGTCTTTTTGAAGTATTTGTTTTCATCTGTGGTCTCCTTTTTTGTCGATGTGATCGCCTATGCGTTATTGATCCATTTCTTGTCTGTCATCGATCTGTCCTCCATCGTGATCGCTTCGCTGGGGGCCCGATTGATTTCGGCGATCGTCAATTATTACATCAATCGTGAGCTTGTTTTTGGTCAACGGACAAAGAACAGTATGTTGCAATATTTTTTATTGGTGATCGTACAGATTTTGCTGTCCTCTTTCCTCGTCTACTTGATCTATTTGATCCTGCCAATCGGGGATTCTGTGTTGTTAAAAATAGGCGTCGATTGCCTGCTCTTTTTCTTTAGTTACCATGTGCAAAAAAATGTCATCTTTAAGGAGTGATTGAGGTGGAACAAAAACGTTTGCCTTGGGCGAAAAAAGTCGTTTACTTTCTGGCGTTTGTCTTTTCGCTGATCTATTTATCATGGCGGGGGCTGTATACATTGCCATGGCACGAGTCTTGGTTTGCCCTGCTGTTTGGTTTGCTGCTTTGGGGCAGTGAGATCGTATCGAACTTTACGGGCTTGCTGTTGATTTGGAACAAAAACAAAGCAAAGCCTTTTGAAAAACCGATCGTGCCAGAAGCCGACTATCCAGCGATCGATGTGTTGGTTGCGACCCATAATGAAGAAGTGCCGCTTTTATTAAAAACGGTCAATGCGGCAGTTCATATGAAATACCCCGATCTCCAAAAAGTTCACATCTACTTGTCGGATGACACCAACCGTCCAGAGGTCAAAGCACTGGCAGATAAATTTGGCATCGGTTATATCGGATTGACCGGCAATCAGCATGCCAAGTCAGGCAATCTCAATCATGCATTGTCAAAAACCAATTCACCGCTAGTGGCGACCTTTGATGCAGATATGATCCCTTACTCAGATTTTTTGCTGGAAACAGTGCCATATTTTGTGGCAAATCAGCAGGAACGCCGCAAAGATCAGACCATCAAACCGTTGGGCTTTGTCCAAACACCGCAAAGCTTTTACAATGCGGATCTTTTTCAGTACAATCTTTTTTCAGAAGCGGCGATCCCTAACGAGCAGGACTTCTTTTCCAGAGAAGTCAATGTTTTGAACAACGCCCATGATACAGCTATTTATACAGGTTCCAATACGGTAATCGCACGAGAAGCGATCGAAGCCGCTGGCGGATTTCCGACAGACACGATCACGGAGGATTTTGAATTAGGCGCCTTGATCAATTGCCAAGGTTATCGCAGTTTATCAACACTGCAGCCCATGGCCAGCGGTCTGTCTCCCATTGATATCCCAAGTGCCTTAAAGCAGCGGATTCGCTGGGGAAGAGGAGTGGTCCAAAGTGTCCACAATCTCCATCTTTTTAAGAACAAGACGTTGTCTTTGGCGCAAAAAATGGTTTTCTTAAACAGTTATTTATATTGGTGGTCGTTTTTACGTCGGTTGCTGTTTATTTTCGCGCCGATTTTGTACACCGTCTTTAATGTAAGGGTCGTAGAGACCAACTTTTGGGTCTTGCTGCTGTTTTGGTTGCCAAGCTATACGTTCTTGCATTTGGCGATGCAGGATTTGAGCAGTGATATTCGAACGCAGCGCTGGGGCGAGATCCAGGAAACGATTTTTGCACCATACCTAGTGATTCCTGTCTTTTTACAAGCCATTGGCATCAAAGAGACCCGTTTCAAAGTGACCAATAAAGCAGCAACTCAGTCTAAAAAAGACTTGTTGTTTGTGGTGCCGCATTTGTTGCTGTTGATTTTGACGATTATCGGCTTAGTGAAGTTTAATTACGGCAAATTCGGCTCAGAGATTTTCTATGGCAGCGTGTTGACCTTCTGGCTGCTGACCCATTTCTTTAACTTAACCTTTGCGGTCTTATTTTATCTCGGTCGCCCGATTTACCGAACGACGGAACGGTTCAGAGCCCATTATCCTGTTGAAGTTTCCGACCAAGACGCCAGCTATTCTTTGATGACAGAAAATATCTCAGAAAACGGCTTGTCCTTCGTTTCTGACGTTCCTCTTTATTTTCCGCCAGATGCGCAGCTGACTTTTAAAATCACCCGTAATGGCTACCAAGCAGAGATGACGGGAAACGTCGTCCGCGTTTTTTCAGGCAAGGATCGCTGGGTCTATGGGGTTGCTTTACACCAATTATCAGAAAAAGACTACTTGGCTTATTTGCAGATCATTTATGATGGCTTCAATCAAAGCCTGCCAGTTCTGCGTGACCCGTGGATGACCTTCTTTGATAGTCTTTTTGAAAATCTCGGTAAGCATCTGCTGCAAGCCAAACAAAAGCCATTGCCGCCTCAGCGAGTGCCCATACTGACCATTGATCAGAAATGGCACTTTGATGAAGGAACCTATGTGGTCACAACATTTGGTTTTGACCAGCTCACGTTGGCAAAAACAGAAGAGGTCGAGATGCCGGCCCATCTAAACTTACCGATCAGTAATCTTGTGCTTCACGCTGAAAAAGCGACACTTCAACCAACAGAAAATCAAGTGATTTATCAAGTAAGCAATCTTTTAGAGCTGCGTTTTACAGCAGCCTTTCAAGAATGGGTAGACAGCTTGCTGAGAAAGGAGGAAGATGATGATCGAGATCCTGCTGCGATTTAGTCTCTTTGGTTTATCATTAGCTGGCTATGCCTATCTTTTTGTACGAGTTTGCCATTTTCCCAAACACATCAGCTGGATCGCTGCTTGCTGTTTGCCGATCCTCGTTCTTTCCTTTGTCGCATATGGTCCCAAAGGATGGTTGATCTGGGGGGCATGGGTTTTATTTGGTCTTGGCTTACTATTATGCGTTTGGCGTTTTTGGCAGGAGCGCCATCAGGTGCGGTGGGGCTTGCAAGAGCCCATCATGCTGTGGTTTTACGGCTATTTTGCTTTGTTCGTTTTGACATTGCTTCACAGTCATTTGACCCACTATGACAACTTCTCCCATTGGGCGACGATCGTTAAATTCCTTTATACGCAGGGACAATTGCCAACGGCAGCCGATGCCATCATTAGTTTTACTTCCTATCCTTTAGGCAGCTCGCTATTTGTTACTTATACAGCAATCATCGTTGGCTATCATGAGAATGTCTTGCTGATTGGTCAATTGATTTTGATTTTCTGTAGTCTGTATAGTTTTTTTGCGATTATTCGTGATCCGAAAAGAAAGCTGGCTTTTGCCCTGATCTTCACCAGCATGGCGGTTTTCAATTATTTTAATATTGCGATTCGAATGAATAATTTGTTAGTAGACTTTATCCTGCCAGTGTTGACTTTAGCTGGCATCGCTGGCTTATTCGCTTTAAAAGGCAAAGTACTACCGTCGATCGGTTTCTTTCTTTTGATTGGGGCCTCTCTTGATTTGGTCAAAAATAGTGCCGTCTTTTTTCTGCTGATTTTAGGCGGCTTTTTACTAGTCTGCTTGTGGCAGGCATCAGTTCGTTGGCGGCAACGGCTGGGCATGATGATTGTAGGATTAGCTGCCATTGGGCTATCTGTCCTGCCAGCGATTCTTTGGAACCTGCATGTCAAAGCGAATTTTCCTAAATCAAAGCATGAAGTCAGCGTGACCGCTTATAAACAGATTTTTGGCGAAAAGGATTCTCAGATACTGCAGCAGATTACGGATGTTTTTGTTAAAACCATCACGGATGTTGCGACGATCTCCACGCAAGGGATTCTCTTGATCCAGGTCATCCTGTTGGGCAGTTGGCTATTTGTCCGATTTATCATGAAAAAACGCAATCCATTTTTCAAAGAACTGCTGTTGATCGATGGTATCATTGGGGGGTATTATTTAGGAATCTATGCCATGTTCTTGTTCTCGATGCCCACTGAGGAAGCATTGTCTTTGGCAGGGTTCGATCGCTATGCCTCAAGTATTGTGATCTTGGCATTAGGTTTGATGACCTTTTTCATGGTCCGAGGCATTGATCATTTGTATCATGAACAAGCGATCGATCGGCGAAACTACCGTAGTTTTGCCAGCTTGACCACGAAAAAAATCTATCAATACAGTACCTTAATTCTGTTATTTTTTGCGACATTGCTGATCCTTTCAGAAAATAATGGCATGCGTTATACCAATCGTGAATATGCTGCTTCGATTCCAGCACAAGTTTCAGCCGTTACTGGCGATCACTTTGACCTGAACCAGAAAAAATATTTGGTGGTCAGTACTAACAAAGAAGCAGTAGATAGCTACTTAGTTGGCTATGTCGGAAAATATTACTTGTTTTCACCTAATGTCGATGGCCGAGAGAATTTCCTCTTATCAGATGCAGATTTTCGCACACTATTAAAGCAATACGATGAAGTCGTCATCTTAGAAGAACACTACACCTTTAATGCCATGACGAAGAAGCTAACAGGCAAGACCTTTGCCCCAGGCGTTTATTCGGTGGCGGAGGTGTTTGGGCAATAGGGAATGACGAATAGAAAGAAGCCGAGAAGGAACATTTCTCGGCTTCTTTTTTTGCAAGTAGCGAAATAGGATCATTTTTTCTTTTTCGGTGTATGCCCATAATAAATTTTGTATTTCTTATAGAAAAAAGTGATATTGGTGAAACCTGCTTCAGCCGCGCATTGGGTGATTGGTTTGGTGGAAGAAGCAATTAAGTTGTGGGCGAGATTCAATTTTTTTTCGATAATCAATTCGGTCAAATTTTTACTAGTTTCTCGTTTGATCAATGCACTTAGATAGGAAGGGGAATAGTTAAAAAGGGTGGCGAGTTTTGGCAAAGTAACCGTTTGGAAGTTTTCTTCGATATAGGTCAAGATCGCTAGAATGTGCTGTTTTTTTGCCGCTTCTTGCTTGTTGGTCTGATAGTCGAACTCACGCACGAGAAAAGTGAAAAGAATGGCTATTAGATTGCTGATGATTCGTTTACTACCAATGGCTTTTTCATAAGTTTCTTTCAGCATTTCTTGAATCACAGCATGGATCCGATCATCTTTATTGTTCTTAAAGACAATATATTGGTCATGCGCGTGCTTGTCTGACAATGCAGTCAGAACAAAATCAAGCACGACCCCTTCATTAAACTGTTCCCGACTAATCAATTGAGCGAAATAATCCCGCTTGATCAAAAGATTGATCAAAACATCTTCTTCACCGGTCATTTCAATCGAATGGGGAATTCCGGTATCAATCAGACAAATTTGTCCTTTTGTCAGCGTAACTTTCTGATCATCGATCAATTGGGTGCATGTTCCTGAGTAGATATAATTTAATTCGATAAAACTGTGGTTATGATAAGGAACTGGACTGAAGCGGCTTTGCTTTACCAGAGTAAAGTTTTCTTGTTCTTCCATCAGATTATCGAATAAGTAAACTTGTCGGCCATTGATCGTCACTTTTTCCAGCTGTTGATAATAGTCAGAAAGGTGGTTTGGATGGTCTCTGTGATAGCATTCTCGTTCAGATAGCTGAAAAAGTTTTGCTTCCATTTCTTCGGTTGTCATTACGATCTCCTCCTTTCATAAATCTAAAAATATGATAATTATCTGCAAAGCGTATGACATTGTTTCAAGCTAAAGAATTGCTTATGATACATTTGTAAGCGTATTTATTATGATTTTAAATGAAGTTGAATGAGAAAGAAAGAGGAATTTGTATGAAAAAGATAACGAATTTATTGAACGAAAAATATGATAATCATATTTTTCCGTTTTTATGGATGCATGGAGAAGATAAGGAAACGATTCAAACTTACATCAGTAAAATTTATGAAGCAGGCATCCGATCTGTCTGTATCGAATCACGCCCCCATGAAGAATTTTTGAAAGCACAATGGTGGGATGAGTTGGCGATCATCATTGAAGAGTGTGAAAAAAGACAGATGACACTTTGGATTTTGGATGATAAACACTTTCCAACAGGCTATGCCGCAGGGGAAATTGAAAAGAATCATCGTCACTTGCAGAAAGAATTTTTGAATTTCCGACAATTTGATTTTGTAGGCCCCAAAAAGAATGCTGGAATTATGTTGGATTGGTGTTTTAATGCAGAAAGACCGAATATTTTGAATTCAGAAAGGGAAACGGTTAAGGAGAGTGGCAAGTCATTTTTTTCAGCTGAAATCATCAGCGCCGTTGCGGTCAAGAAAACTGGATTTAAGCAGATCAGTGAGGAGAACTGGATCGACCTTACAGACTCAATTATTGATGAGACATTGTATTGGTCTATTCCTGAAGGAGAGTGGAGTATCTTTGTCTTTTACACGACACAAGAAGGAGGGGAAGCTTCGACACAAGGGTACTTGAATCCTTTGGTACCAGAAGCAACAGATATTTTGCTGGAAACGGTTTATCAAAGTCATTATCAACACTTTGGAGAGAAATTTGGCACAACGATCCAAGGATTTTTCTCAGATGAACCGCGGTTTGGGAATATCAAGGGTCCTGATGCAGTCCTTGGAAAAGTAGATATGCCATTGCCGTGGCGGCATGATTTGTTGACTTTGTTAGCAAACCAGCTAGCCATATCTGAAACTGAGCTGCGAGGGCTGTTGCCGGCTCTCTATCGTGGTGAATCAAAACATACGGCTAAGATTCGTTACAATTATATGTCGTTGGTTTCTGAGCTATATAGTCAACACTTTTCTCAGCGGATCGGACGTTGGTGTCGTGAACATAAAGTCGACTATATCGGACATGTGATTGAGGATAACAATGCCCATGCACGTTTAGGCTATGGGGCAGGTCACTTCTTTCAATCGATGAAAGGACAATCGATGGCAGGGATCGATGTCGTTTTGCATCAATTGATGCCGCAACAAAATGACGGATACTTTGAAGCCATGACATCTACTGGCTGGGATGGCGAATTTTTCCATTACGCATTAGGGAAAATGGGGGCGTCTTTAGGAAACTTAGACCCTGTGAAACAAGGTCGAACGATGTGCGAAGTATTCGGCGCATATGGTTGGTCAGAAGGAACCAAACTGATGAAATGGCTAACCGATCACATGCTGGTGCGAGGGGTCAATCATTTTGTCCCTCATGCCTTTTCAATGAATGACTTTCCTGATGCCGATTGTCCGCCGCATTTTTATGCGCAAGGCCATAATCCACAATTTGAGGGCTTCAAACAGCTGATGGTGTATATGAATCGTTTGAGTTATCTATTTAGTGACGGGAAACATCAAGCGGACATTGCTGTGCTGTACCATGCTGAAGCGGAGTGGGCAGGCGCTTATATGCCGATTCAAAAAGTTGCTCGTGAACTGATGGAACATCAATACGAATTTGAAATCGTTTCGGTTGAGATGATGCTTGATGCGCAATATACGAATCAAACATTTGTCATTAATGAGCATGCCTTTCAAACACTAGTCATTCCATATGCTGAGCGAATGTCTGATTCATTGACCAAAAAGCTGACAGCTCTCGCAGAATCTGGTATTCAAATTATTTTTATTGAGGAGATGGTGAAAGAATCCCTTGAAGAGACTTTGCTTAGCCATGAGCTGCGGCTTCTCGATCGTCTGACAGAAGTAACGCCGCTCACAGCACTTACTGATAATGCTGGCTTGAAGGTACGGGATCGTTTAGAAACGTCAAAAGCTCTGCCGTATTTGCGGTACTATCATTATCAGCAGCAGACAGATGAGGTATTCATGCTTTTCAACGAAAATGACAGTGAATCGCTGCAGTTTCAGGCTGTTTTTCCTGCTGAGAAGCCTTTAGTTCAATATGATCCAGTAGAAAATAAACTGAAACCTGTGTCATATAAAAATGGCAGCTATGAGATTCATTTAGCACCAGCAGAGAGTCTGATTCTTTTGAAGCTACCTCGGAACAACCATTGCGTATTGAAACAAGCAAACCTATGAAAGAAGTTCATCTAAACGATCAGCCATGGCAAGTCACTTTCGAAGGAATCGGGAAAGAGCAAGCAGCGGTTACCTGTCAAAAACAATATTCGTCACTGCCTTTACTGGGGGTCGGTGATGACTTCAGTCGGTTTAGCGGGAAAATCACTTATACCGTGGACTTCCCTAAAGCAGCAGGAGAGGTTTTATTAAGTATTGAAGATGCTTCAGAAGTTGTGACTGTTTCAGTGAACGGTCATTGTGTAGGCACAAGAATCAGTACACCGTATACATTTGAGTTGACGGACCTGCTTCGAAAAACGAATAATTCCATCCAGATTGAAGTGATCAATAATTTAGGTCGCAGTATGAGGGATTATCTTTCACAGTTTGTCCTGTTCGAGCCTTTGGGGATCACTGGCGAAATCAAACTTTTTATTGAGGAGGAGTAAAAATGAACAACCAGCAGTTGGCAACAGAGGTTTTAAAGGAAATTGGTGGAAAAGCCAATATCGAATCGGTGACCCATTGCGTCACACGTCTGCGCTTTGTATTGCATGATACCGGTATTCCAAATAAGGAGACGATTGCTAGTCTTGACGGAGTGATCTCAGTCGTTGAACAGGGCGGACAGTACCAGATCGTCTTAGGAAATCGTGTGAACGATGTCTATGAAGCGGTCCTGCAACAAGTTGGCGAACTAAAAGAGGACAATACTCGTGAAAAAACAAAAAAGTCTCTTTTTGATCAATTTACCACCACGATTTCAGGGATTTTCACGCCAGCTTTAGGCGCTATGGCTGCGTCAGGAACGATCAAAGGAATCTTGACGATTTTATCAGTAGCAGGTATTTTGTCAGAAACTTCGGGAACCTATATCGTTTTGTATGCATTGTCTAATGCTTTCTTTTACTTCATGCCAATCTTATTAGGTGCTTCGGCGGCAAATTATTTTAAATTAAACAGTTATGTCGGAATGTTGATTGGGGCATCATTGATCTATCCTACTTTGCTGCCGTATGCGACAGAAGGTAGTTTGACCTTTTTGGCGATTCCCGTGAATATGATGGACTATACTTCTTCCGTTTTTCCGGCAATCATTGCTGTCTGGGTGGCATCCAAAATCAATGGCTTCGTTCAGAATTGGCCATTGAAGGATTTGCGATTCATGGTACAGCCTCTTATCGTGTTGCTAGTTTCTGTCCCTCTTGCCTTGCTGGTCGTTGGTCCAATTATATCCAACTTATCCAGTCTAATGGCAGCGCTTGTTAATAATGTTTATCACTTTAGTCCGGTATTGGGTGGGCTGGTGATTGGGGGTCCATGGATCTTGATGGTCATGTTCGGATTGCATTGGGCATTCATTCCGATTTTTCTTAACAACATGGCGATGCAAGGGTTCGATCCTGTGATGGGTCTGCTCTTAGCGAACCAAATGGCAATGGCTGGTGCTGTCGTAGCGGTTGGTCTACGTACGAAAAATGATAAAACGAAAGCACTCGCATACTCAACAGGTCTGACAACCCTGATTGGTGTCAGCGAACCAGCATTGTACGGAGTATTGCTTCCTTATAAACGTCCGTTGATCGCTGCTGTCATCGGTGGAAGTTTAGGTGGGGTTATTGCAGGCTTTACGCAGACAGTGCAGTATTCTTTTGGTGGTTCAGGATTATTAGGTATTCCTTTGATCATCAATCCAGCAGGAATCGATGGTGGATTTTATGGTGGGATCGCTTCGCAGGCAGTAGGGCTTGTTGCGGCTTTTCTAATCACTTATTTATGGGGAATTGTAGAACCTGAAAAAAGGGAAGCAGTCAATTCAAAAGAGTCCGTGGATACCAAAATTAATTTTCAAGAAGTCGTTCAGGGAGAAGTCGTTCCCTTAACAGAGGTTCCTGATAAAGTTTTTTCAGAAGGCTTGATGGGGCAAGGTAAAGCTGTCAAACCGCAATCAAATACCTTTTATGCCCCTTTTGATGGCATGGTCACTGCTTTATTTCCGACAAAGCATGCGATCGGCTTGACTAGTGATCAAGGCGTTGAACTTTTGATCCATATTGGTGTTGACACCGTAGAACTAGAAGGAAAACACTTTACGACCCTTGTTGAAGCAAATCAAGCAATCAAAAAGGGCCAGCCGCTGATAAAAGCCGATCTCGCAGCTATCCAAGCTGAGGGATATGCGACCATTACGCCAGTTGTGGTAACGAATGCGTCAGCATTCGAGAAGATCATGAATGAAAAAGAGTCTCTTATTGTTGCCAACTAAAACGTTAGATTCAATGCAAAAAAACATGAAATCAGTGAATGATTTCATGTTTTTTTTACCGCCCATTCTCCGTCTGTCGATAATCACTAGGTGAAATGCCGACTTTTTTCTTGAATAAACGGCTGAAATAGGCGGTGTTTTCAATGCCGATCGCCAATGAGATCTCTTTGATGGATAGCCGAGAATAGCGCAAAAGGTCTTTCGAGTAAGAGATGCGTTTGCTGATCTGGTACTCGATGGGGGGCAAGCCCATGTATTTGGAAAACTCCTTGACGATTTGATACTTATTGATATGATACTTTTCCTCCAAAGATTCCAAGGTGATCCCTTGACGGAAATCTTCTTCTAGCTGGTCACGAATCTGCAAAATATAAAGCGGGATCTCACTATCCGAAAAGTCGAGATGATATTTTTGCAGGAGCAGTTCATTGAGCAGCTGATGGATCAAAACAGAGCTTTGGAAGGCAGTTTTCGCATTTGGTTCTGGCTGTAGCATCAATAAATCTTGTAAGACCAAGTGGATCGGATTTTGACGACTGCTGGCAGGATTGGTGTGAAAAACTGGACTGCCATTCTTTAGAAATTCATCATAAAACGCTGCGACGTTGGCGCCATATAGATGGATCCAGTCCATTTCCCAGGACTCTTGACTAACGGTGCGGTAGTACTGATAGTCTAGGCAGTCGATAAAAAACACATCACCTGCTTTTAATTGATAGCTTTTACCTTTGTAGCGCAATTCACCGCAGCCGGACAATGTATATTTGATCAAATAAGAAGGCAGGTTCTCTCGTTCTGTAAAGTAAGGTTTGCTGGCTTTGAAATAGCCGATTTCTTGAATGTAATAGAAAAGTTCACGCTGCTTTTGGGTTGAAGTATTGATGTAACGCAGTGAATCGGTTGACCATGAGTGGTTGGCTTTTTCCCAGTAGTCCATCGGATCCTCCTTTTTACCAAGATTGTGCAAGTCTTTATCAAAATTGTGTGATGAAACTCGTTGATTGTCAAGCTAAAATTGAGGCAACAAGAATAAATCAGTGAATTGTAATCGATTTATTTTTAAACAAGATAATGAAAGGTGGAGACCAGTGAACACATTTATCGCAATCGATATCGGCGCATCAAGCGGTCGTCTGATGCTGAGCCGTTGGGAAAATGAGCAGATCACTTTAGAAGAGATCCATCGCTTTAAAAACGGCTTTCGTCCCCATGACGGCTTTGACCGTTGGGCGATCGATTATTTGATCCAAGAGATTTTAGTAGGACTGCAAAAAGTGAAACAAGCAGGTATCAATGACTGCTTCGTCGGAATCGACACCTGGGCAGTGGATTACTGTTTGATCGATCAAGCAGGCGAGCGTTTAGGCGACCCAGTCGCTTATCGAGATAGTCGCACCAATGATGCGATCGCAACTTTTGGTCAGCGCTATTCTTTGCAAAAACTGTATGAGAAAACAGGCATTCAGCTGCAGCCCTTCAACACGATTTTTCAATTAGCCACAGAAGAAGCGCAACTGCTGCAAAAAGCCGACAAACTGCTATTGATTCCAGACTACTTGGGCTACGTTTTTACTGGCAAGATGGTCACGGAAAAAACCAATGCCTCGACGATGCAGCTTCTAAATGCCAACACCCAAACATGGGATGCAGAATTGTTAGCTGAGGTCGGCGTAACAGAAGGCCTATTCCCACCTTTGGTTGATGCTGGGACGGTTTTAGGCGCACTGCAAACACAGAAGTTTCCAGCCTATGATTTGCCACAAGCGACCTTTGTCACTGTCGCTAGTCATGATACGGCGTCGGCGATCATCGGTACACCTGGAGAGGGTTCAGATTGGGGCTACATCAGCAGCGGGACTTGGTCATTGCTGGGGATCGAAACCAAAGTACCCAATGTTTCCCTTGCCGCCTTTGATGAAAATTATACGAACGAATGGGGTGCCCACAACACGATTCGCTTTTTAAAAAATATTATGGGCATGTGGCTGATCCAAGAAGTGGCTCGGCAGCAAGACTATCAGTATTCCTATGCAGAATTGGCGGAATTGGCGCAAGCAACGCCTGCTTTTCAACAGTTTGTCGATGTCAATGATCCTCGTTTTTTGAATCCAGAAAACATGATTACTGAACTGCAAGCGTATTGTCGAGAAACCCAGCAGAAAGTTCCAGAAACCGCAAGGGAACTGGCTCGCTGTGTGTATGATAACTTAGCGCTTTGTTATGCCAGTGAATTACAAAAGCTGGAACAGCTGACAGTTACGACAAACAAGCTGCAAAAACTGCATATCGTGGGGGGCGGTTCCAATAATCGCTTTTTAAATCAACTGACGGCTGATACTGCGCAGCTGACGATCGAAGCTGGCCCAAGTGAAGCAACGGCGATCGGTAATCTTTTAATGCAGATGATGAGTGCTGGCATCTTCACGTCGCTGGCTGAAGCACGCCGCGCGGTCAAACACTCATTTCCTTGCAGTGTTCATGAACCACAGCCTTTTGATCACAAGATTTTAAGCAACTATCAACGTTTTATAAAAGGAGTAGGAAAAAAATGACAACGATTCAACAGCGTTATGAAGAAGCTAAGACAGCATATGCCAAATTAGGCGTCGACACGGATGCGGTTTTGAAAAAATTAGCCGATGTGAAAATCTCGATGCATGTTTGGCAAGGGGACGATGTCCAAGGATTTTTGAGTGATGAAGCATTATCTGGTGGGATCTCTGTAACGGGGAATTATCCTGGTGCTGCCCATACCCCAGAGGAGTTGCGCCAAGATTTAGAAAAAGCCTACTCTTTGATTCCTGGAAAACACAAATTGAACCTTCACGCCATCTATTTAGACACCGAGGAAACAGTGGATCTAAATGAATTGGAGCCGAAGCATTTTGAAAAATGGGTTGCTTGGGCGAAGGAACAAGGCTTAGGTTTAGACTTCAATCCAACCTTTTTCTCACATCCCATGTTCAAAGATGGCTTTACCCTTGCTTCACCAGATGAAGAAGTTCGTCAGTTCTGGATCGAACACGGCAAACGTTCGCGTCAAATCGCTGCCTATATGGGGAAAGAAACTGGGCAAGTCTGTGTCAATAATTTCTGGGTGCCAGATGGCTACAAAGACAACCCGATCGATCGTTTTACACCACGGGAACGCTTGATGACAGCATTAGATGAGATTTTTGCTGAAGAATTGCCAGCGGAATACACGGTAGATGCCGTGGAAAGCAAGTTGTTTGGTCTTGGTGCCGAAGCCTACACCGTAGGTTCTCATGAATTTTATATGGGCTATGGCTTGACGCGCGATAAATTGATTTGTTTGGATGCTGGACATTTCCATCCAACCGAAGTGATCTCCAATAAATTGTCTTCATTGGCACTATTCAGCAAAGGCATTTTGCTGCATGTCAGCCGACCTGTACGCTGGGATAGTGATCATGTCGTGATCATGGACGATGAATTGCAAGAGATTGGCCGCGAATTGGTTCGCAATGACTTATTGCCAAAAACCAACATTGGGTTAGATTTCTTTGATGCGACGATCAATCGGGTCGCTGCGTGGGTGATCGGGACGCGCAATACTCAAAAAGCGTTGCTAAAAGCGATGCTAGAACCGATCGAAGAACTAAAAGCAATCGAATTGTCAGGTGATTTCACCACTCGTTTAGCCATGACGGAAGAATTAAAAGACTATCCGTATGCAGATGTTTGGAATTACTTCTGTGAAAGCCAAGGGGTACCAGCAGGTCTGGATTGGCTATCAGAAGTGAAAGCCTATGAAGAAACCGTCTTAAAAGCCAGAAAGTAGGAGAACAATGAAAAAGATTGATATTTTACAAGCGAATTTTGTACAAGAAATGATGGAAACAACAGCAAATCTTTACCGTTTAGGGTGGGATGAGCGCAACGGCGGCAATATTTCTTACTTATTAACAGAAGAAGAGATTTTGCCTTTCATCGATCCGCAAAGCGTCTTGCGGGAAATTCCCATGATTTTTGATGCCACGGCACTAGCTGGCAAGTACTTTATCGTGACAGGTTCAGGAAAATACTTTAAAAATGTAGCGGCACATCCAGCGGAAAACCTTGGTGTGATCCGAGTCAAAGAAGATGGGCAAACATTGGAATTGCTTTGGGGCTTGGAAAATGGTGCGGTGCCAACGAGTGAACTGCCAAGTCATTTCATGAGTCATATCGCTCGCTTGTCGGTCGATCCAGAAAACCGAATCATCATGCATAACCACGCATCGCATCTTTTAGCCATGAGTTTTACCCATGAGTTGGATGAACGCAGTTTCACGCGGACCTTGTGGCAAATGTGTACGGAGTGCTTGGTGGTCTTCCCAGAAGGTGTTTCCATCATTCCTTGGATGGTTCCAGGAACGAACGAGATCGGCGAAGCAACGGCTGCTAAAATGAAAGAAACCCGTTTGGTTCTTTGGCCGCAACATGGGATCTATGGCGCTGGCAAAGATATGGACGAAGTCTTTGGCTTGATTGAAACGGCAGAGAAAGCTGCGGAAGTGTACACCTATGTCAAAGCGCAAGGCCCAATTTTACAAACCATTACAGATGAAAATCTGAAAAAATTGGCTGACGCTTTCAAAGTCACTCCCCGAGCAGGCTATCTTGAGGTATAATCAATGGTAGAAGAATAGAAAAGGCTTTCAGTCTTTTCTATTTAAACTATATTGTGAATAAACAAACAAATGGAGGTAGGAAGAATGGCGAATAGAATGATTTTGAATGAAACATCGTATTTTGGAAAAGGAGCGATCGAGAACGTACCGACCGAATTCAAGGCACGAGGGTTCAAAAAAGCGGCAGTGATCACCGACAAAGATTTGGTGAAATTTGAAGTTGCGACCAAAGTGACGAAATTATTGGATGAAGCAGGTGTCGATTATGCGTTATATGATGGGATCGTGCCGAACCCAACGATCCAAAATGTCAAAGACGGCTTAGCGTTTGTCAAAGAAGCCCAAGCCGATTGCATCATCGCGATTGGCGGTGGTTCACCGATCGACACGGCAAAAGCGATCGCGATCATTGCTACGAATCCTGAATTCTCAGATGTGATTAGTTTGGAAGGCGTGGCAGACACGAAACATCCATGCTTGCCGATTTTAGCGGTACCGACAACTTCTGGAACTGCAGCCGAAGTAACGATCAACTATGTGATTACAGATGAAGAAAATCATCGGAAATTTGTTTGTGTAGATCCTCACGATATTCCTCTAGTAGCCTTTGTGGACAGCGATATGATGATGGGGATGCCGAAGAGCTTGGCAGCCGCAACGGGAATGGATGCCATGACCCACGCCATCGAAGGCTTCATCACTAAAGGCGCTTGGGAAATGACTGATATGCTGCACATCAAAGCAATCGAGATCATCGGCCGCTCATTGAGAGATTCCGTGAAGGGCGATCAAGCAGGACGAGAAGCAATGGCGCTAGGACAATACATTGCTGGTATGGGCTTTTCAAACGTCGGCTTGGGCTTAGTCCACGGCATGGCACATCCATTGTCCGCTTGGTATAACATTCCTCACGGAGTAGCGTGCGCGTCCTTGCTGCCAACCATCATGAAATACAACAAAGACTTTACGGGTGAAAAATACCGTGAGATCGCGATCGTTTTAGGCATTGAAGGGGCAGAAGCGATGTCACTTGAAGACGTCCGCGATGCTGCTTGCCAAGCAATCGATCAGTTAAGCAAAGATGTGGGCATTCCGGCGACCATTTCTGAATTGGGCGTCAAAGAAGAAGATATCCCAGCCATCGCCAAAGATGCCTTGAACGATGTCTGCACACCAGGCAACCCGCGGGATACGACTTTAGAAGAAATTATTGAGCTTTATCGTTCGTTGATGTAAAAAGCTCAAATCATTCCTTTCAATGAGAGTGATTATTTCGCTTACTGCACAAGCCGTTTAAACCTGGATTGTTCTTTAACGGGGGGTGAAGGGTTTCGATAAACGGCGTTTTCCTTCTCGTTTTATTGGAACTAGCAGCTTTTCTTTTCTTATTCCAACAGTTGAATAAGGAATATTGATGATAACACAGATTTTGTTACAGCCATTTTGAAAAATGGCTGTTTTTTTTGTCCTTAACGTTGTATTGTAATTCTTATTATCGATCGTCTTTGTCCCTTGAAGGGGACAAAGAATGATAGAACGCTTACATTTCCTAGTGCTATGATAAGTGTGTAGAAAGGAGAACGGTTACATGACTGTTATGGAACAACGAAAGAGAAAAATCATCCATATTCTTTCCAATACGAGAGAATTTGTCACAGCCGATGAACTATCCGCAGCGCTTCGACTTTCTACAAAGTCGATTTATCGCATCGTAAAAGCGATCAATGAGGATGCCGCGATTGACTATGTGATTCTCTCAGAAAAAGGGAAAGGTTACCGCTTAAGTTTCCATCATCAAGAAAAGCCCCAGAGTCAGAAAGCGGAAATGCCGAATGCGCTGACACCAGTGGAACGCCGTAACAAGGTGATGGAGGAGCTATTGCTTATTTCACCCAAAAGAAAGAATATTTTTTCCTTGTATCAGCCTTTTTATGTGAGTGAAACGGTCATCAACAGTGATGAGAAATTAATTTCTGAAGCTTTGCAGCGTTTTGAGCTGACGGTTTCCCGCAAAAATAAAATGATCGGGGTGAACGGTGCAGAAAAAAATATCCGTCGTGCATTGCAGGAGTATATCCAACAAACCCGCAATATCCGCTTGGATGATCTGCATGTGACGAATGAGGCGTTCAACCGTTATGATGCGGAGTTTGTTTTGCGACAGCTGAATTTGATTGAAAATCACCTAGGATTAGTAATACCACATCCTTATAACATTAATCTTTTTTCTCACCTGTATATCTTATTGCGACGGTTTCGCAAAGTAGGGAATTCGTTTAACGAGGATATTTTAGATGAGAAAGAGAAACAGCAAATGCAAGAAAACCCAGAGTTAGCCACCATCGCCAAGGAGATCATTGGCAATAGCGAAGAGTACTTGCATACGAAATTACCAGAAAACGAAGGCTATTATATGTATCAATACCTCGTCTCCTCACGGATGCAAAAGGCCACGGATGAATTAGAGGATCTGTCAGAACAAGTAAAACTGATTTCCAATGCATTTATAGAAAAAATGAGCACTCAGCTGCAGCGCTCATTTGAAGACGAGGAGTTATTCGGTAAATTGGCTCGCCATATCAAACCAATGATCAATCGGTTGCGACATGGCATCGAAGTCAAAAACAATCTTTTGGAGCAAATCAAATTAGAATACACAGATTTGTTTTTTGCTACCGAAGAGACTGCAAGAGAAATCTGCCAAGTGTACGATTTGCCAGCGCTCACAGAAGATGAAATCGGCTTTGTCACCCTTTACTTTGCTCAAGCGATCGAAGAACATCCTCAACAACTCAAGGTTATGATCGTCTGTACTACGGGAATCGGGACCTCCGAATTATTAAAAGTAAAAGTGCATAAGAAATTTCGTGAGTTGGCAATCACCGCTGTCCTACCTTCTCGTGATGTGGAAGCGGCTTTAAAGCAACACCCGGATACGGAGATGATCATCTCAACCGTTCAATTAACGATCGATAGTCCGATTCCGGTCGTGATCGTGAGCGCCATGCTGACGATGGAAGACCAAAAACGCCTTGAAGCGATGATTGGGAGGGTGAGAAATGACTAAATTCCCTTTGTCCCTTACGTTAGTTTCAACAGAAGCAGGAGAGACGAAAGTCGATGTTTTAAGGAAGATTGCAGCTGTTAGTCAAACAATCGGGCTGACGGAGAGCAAAACCCTGCTATTTGAAGCACTGCAAGCCCGAGAAGCGAGCGGCAATACGATGATTGCTGAAGATTTTGCGCTACCACACATTGAAAGTGATGTGGTGAAAAAAAGCGGAATCGTCCTAGTCAGAGGTGAAAAAGTCCTTTGGCAGGGAACGCTGCAAGCAAAAACAATTTTTGCGATCCTGATGAAGACTGACGAAACAACCGCGGTGAAACAGGCAGTCATCCGTTTAATGAAATGTTTCGCCTATGAAGAAAATCTGCAATTCATTGCAGAAAAATCAAAAGAAGAAATCGAAGCCTTCCTTCTCAACCAACGCGGCTGACGGGAATGAATGATCAATTCAGTAAGGCAAGAGGTACTCAACTAGAGGAGGAAAACGAATGGATATTTCAACAGTGATTGATCCAAAAATAATCAAAACCAACATGGAGGCAGCTTCTAAAGAAGAAGCCCTGCAGCAATTGAGTCAGCTTTTATATACCAATGAGTACTTGACGGATCAGGCAGCATTTTTAAAAGATGTCTATGAGCGGGAAGCAGTTGGTCAAACAGGGATTGGTAATTACATTGCTATTCCCCATGGAAAAAGTGCTCATGTGAAGGAGATCGGCGTAGCAATCGGGGTTTTAAAAGAAGAGATCCCTTGGGAAACGTTGGATGGCAAGGGAGTGAAAGGAATTATCTTATTTGCCGTCGGTGATGACACGGAAGGAGCGCAAAAGCATTTGAAATTGCTCTCTTTGTTCGCTCGGAAATTAGGAAATGACGAGGTGACGGCTGCCTTGTTGAAAGCAAAAGAGCCGCAGCAAGTGATTGAAGCATTTCAAGGATAACAGAAAATTTAAGGAGGAATTATTTATGAAAATCGTCGGCGTATGTGCATGTACAGTAGGGATCGCTCACACTTATATTGCTCAAGAAAAGTTAGAAAATGCGGCTAAAAAGGCAGGTTACGAGATCCATGTGGAAACACAAGGAACGATCGGTCGTGAAAATGAATTGTCACCTGAAGCGATTGCGGCTGCAGATGTCGTGATTTTAGCAGTTGACGTCAAAGTAGCAGGACGTGAACGATTTGAAGGGAAACGGATCATTCAAGTGCCGACCGAAGTTGCCATCAAGTCCCCAAGCAAATTGTTGGAAAAAGCCAAAGAGGTCGTCCAACAGCAGGCGGTCTAAGCAAACCGAAGGAGGAAGGAAACTATGGAAAAAATCAAAGCATTGAATTTAAAAGGACATTTGTTGACAGCCATCTCCTATTTGATTCCAATCGTCTGCGGTGCCGGATTCTTGATTGCCATTGGCATGGCTTTCGGCGGCACCAGCCAGGGACAACTAGTGCCAGGTGAATTTACGATTTGGGATGCTTTAGCTACGATGGGAGGCGCGGGACTCGGGTTGCTTCCAGTGGTCATTGCGACAGGAATTTCTTATGCGATTGCCGAAAAACCGGGGATCGCGCCAGGGTTTATTATTGGTTTGACAGCCAATGCCATTGGTGCAGGTTTTATTGGGGGAATTTTGGGCGGCTACTTAGCTGGATATCTAGTAATTGCTATTTTACGATTTATTAAAGTACCAAATTGGGCGAAAGGCTTGATGCCGACATTGATCATTCCCTTTTTGACCTCTTTGATCGGTGGTCTGATCATGGTCTATATTATCGGTACACCGATCACTGCCTTTACGAACTTACTGACGAACGCACTAAATAGCTTAGGCTCCTCTTCATTATTGGTTTTTGGTGCCGTCATCGGCTTGTTGAGCGGCGTTGATTATGGTGGACCAATCAATAAAACGGTCTTTGCTTTTGTTCTGACGATGCAAGCAGAAGGGATCAATGGACCGATCACTGCACTGCAATTAGTCAATACTGCAACACCGATCGGCTTTGGTTTAGCATTCTTTATTGCAAAACTGTTCGGCAAAAACATCTATACGCCTGTAGAAGTGGAAACTTTAAAATCTGCCGTACCAATGGGTGTGATCAATATCGTTGAAGGGGTGATCCCAATAGTTATGAACGATATCGTCCGAGGGCTGATCGCAACAGCTATTGGCGGCGCTGCTGGCGGGGCTGTTTCAATGGTCTTAGGAGCAGATGCAACTGTACCGTTTGGTGGTGTGCTGATGCTGCCGACCATGACTCGTCCGTGGGCTGGGGCAGTAGCTTTGCTGGTAAATATAGTAGTGACTGGGATCACCTTGGCTTTGATCAAGAAAAATGTCACTGAAGAACAAGTAGCTGCGCAAGCAGAAGTGGAAGAAGAAGAAATCGATTTAGATGATATTCAAATTTTCTAAAAAAGCGATTCAATTGGAAGAAGAGTCGTTCCTCTCAGTAGAAGACTGATTGAGGAGAAAGGATAAGTCTATGAACAAAGTTGAATTTTCACCGTCATTGATGACGATGGATCTAGATAAATTTAAAGAACAAATCACTTTTTTGAATGACCAAGTTGACTCCTATCATATTGATATTATGGATGGTCATTACGTACCCAATATTTCCCTATCCCCATGGTTTATTCAAGAGGTCCGCAAAATCAGTACGTTGCCTCTGTCCGCTCATTTGATGGTCACTGAACCTGCTTTTTGGGTGCAGCAGCTGATCGATATCAACTGTGAATGGATCTGTATGCACGCTGAGGTTTTGGATGGATTAGCATTTCGTCTGATCGATCAAATCCATGATGCTGGATTAAAAGCCGGGATCGTTTTAAATCCTGAAACGCCAGTATCGGTCATTTTGCCTTATATCGATCTTTTGGATAAAGTCACGATCATGACAGTTGATCCAGGGTTTGCTGGCCAACGCTTTATTGAAGGGGCATTAGATAAAATTGTTGAACTGCGGGAATTACGGGAAGAATACGACTATCACTATGTCATTGAAATGGACGGTTCCTCCAATCGGAAATCCTTCAAACGGATCGATGAAGCCAATCCAGACATCTATATTGTCGGACGCAGTGGATTGTTTGGTTTAGATGACGACATTGCCAAAGCATGGTCGATCATGGTCGCAGATTATCAAGAAATGACTGGAAAAGTTTTGAGCAGCTGAGCAAAGCCGAAAGCAAAAGAACCGGACGACCAAAGTTAGGACTGTTAAAAAGAGGAGCATTCGTTACCTATTAGCCAGTAAACTTTGGACGTCCGGTTCTTTTTTATTGTGAAAAGGCAGTGAATAGAAACATGCTGGCTGAAGAAAGTGAAGGAGGCAATTTAATTGAAAAAACTATTTGATAAAATCGATCAATTAGGAGTGAACACCCTTCGTACATTAAGTATCGAAGCTGTACAAAAAGCCAATTCAGGACATCCGGGATTACCGATGGGGGCAGCACCCATGGCCTATGCCTTGTGGACGAAACACTTGAAAGTCAATCCAACAACTTCTCGCAACTGGGTGGATCGTGACCGCTTTGTTTTGTCTGCTGGACATGGTTCGGCACTATTGTACAGCTTGTTGCACGTGTCTGGTTACGATGTGACCATTGAGGATCTAAAAAACTTCCGTCAATGGGATAGCCGCACGCCAGGACATCCAGAAGTCGATCACACAGACGGCGTGGAAGCAACCACTGGACCTTTAGGACAAGGGATCGCTATGGCAGTCGGTATGGCGATGGCCGAAGCCCACTTGGCTGCAACCTACAATCGCGACAAGTATCAAGTC
>NZ_VHIL01000020.1:0-41312 GCF_006491895.1 Enterococcus sp. OL5 | reverse complement strand
ATAAAGAACATTTTTCCATGTTTTTTATCATCCGATTTATTTGTAATTTTAGGTTGGATTTTACGAAGTTTCCATTCAGCTCGGGACATATCTAACCAAAGATTTTTATTGTTAATAATTAATTGAAGTAATTCATTATTGTTTTTTAAGGAACGGTAATCAATGGTTTCGTTTTTGATAAGAATAGTTATTAAACTATTCAAATTATTTGAATTTTTAATGTAGTTACTATACATTAATAAATTTCGTTCTTTTTTATCAATCAGATTTGCCAAAATAACACCCCCATATAATAAAGAATTATACCAAAAATGAAAGTTATTAAAAAGAAAATCAATAAATTTATACAGGATATCAGTCACTCATACTCATAAAGAATGAATAGATAGTCTGTGGCGACGATAAAAGTTAGTTTGATTTGGGGTTTAGTTTAGGTTGAAATAAAAATGGAGCAGTTTAAAATCAGTCAGATTGCTAATCAATGAAATTTCGAAAGCAGCAAGTAGTTGTTAAAGCAATGGTATCTCCAAATACAAACATGAAATAAATAAAAGAATTTACTTGTGATGAAGGGCATATCTACGACACATCAATCGATACATATTATATTAGAACTCTAGAGGGATATATGAAGAATACCTCGGGGAATTATATTATTAAAGGTGTTGCGGATGAACTTTATCCATGCAAATCGAAAATCTTTCATCAAACCTATGAAGTATATGGTGAAAAAATAACCACCGAGAGCTAGGAACTCGGTGGTTAGGCAGGTTGATTTGTATTTAGTGCATTCATCATGAAAGGTTCTTCTGCTGATTTTAGTATAACATAATTTTCAATTTTTTTTATCTCACATCAAATTCATAAGATACTAATCAATCCTTTTAACACATGATCTGCTTATCAGAGTTAACATGTTACCAACATAAACGAAGGGATTTGATCAAATGAACGCATTACAATTGGCTACTAAAATCAAAAATAATCCAGAGTGGAGAAAAGCTTACGACTGTATTGCAAATGCTAAAAGTCACGACATTAAAATGAAAGCTTATCAAAACTTCGAAAAAAAGTTTGGCATTAATTTGAACGATTCCATTGGCATTTATGTGAAAGGATTTCTATAAAAGTCTCTTAAATCAGAGGCTTTTTTATTTTGGGAGGAAACTATGAATATATCAAAAATGAAACTAGTTGATCTGAAAGCTGCTGATTATAATCCTAGAATTGAATTAAAACCGGGTATGGAAGAGTACGAGAAATTGAAGCAGTCCATCTTAGAATTTGGATTTGTGGATCCACCGATCTTTAACATACAGACTGGCAACCTCGTAGGAGGTCACCAGCGCGTCGCTGTGGCTCGAGATTTGGGTCTATTTGAGGAGATAGAGGTATCGATCGTAGATTTACATCTTGAGAAGGAAAAAGCCCTCAATTTGGCTCTCAATAAGATTTCTGGCAGTTGGGATGAAGAGAAGTTAGCCCTTATCTTAAAAGAACTCGGAAAAGAAGAGATCGCTTTAACCGGTTTCGATTATGAAGAAGTCGAAGATTTAATTACTGCTTTTAATTACCAAGAAGACATTGATCAACCAATTGTTGAAGATGACTTTGACGTAAACCAATACATTGAAGATCATCCGGAACCTAAAACAAAGCGTGGCCAACTGTGGCAATTAGGCAATCATTTTTTGCTTTGCGGTGACTCGACAGATCAAACTGATGTTGATCGCCTAATGCAAGGAAATAAGGCGGATTTAGTTGTAACGGATCCGCCATATAATGTTGCTGTAAAGTCTAGCAATGAAGAACTAATGAATTCTGGTCGAGGTGAAATTCTCAATGATGATATGGTTCACGATGATTTTGTAGGGTTTTTAGAGCAAATCTTTCTGAATTACGCGAAACTGATGCATGATCAAGCGGCAATTTATGTCTTTCATGGGTCTTCGTATCAGCGTGAGTTTGAAAATGCGATGAATGCTGCAGAGATCGATGTACGAGCACAATGCATTTGGGTTAAAAACAACGCTACCTTTGGCTGGAGTCAGTATCGTTGGCAGCACGAACCAGTGTTTTATGCTTACAAGCGGAAACAGGCACCTGAATGGTATGGGGATCGAAAACAAACTACGGTCTGGAAAGATGACTTGATTCAAGATATTCCTGATGTGAGTGTTTGGCAGATCGCTAAGGACGACGCCATGAAGTATTATCATCCAACACAGAAGCCGCTATCTCTCATTGCAATTCCGGTGAGAAATAGCTCGAAACGTCAAGATATAGTTGTGGATCTCTTTGGAGGATCCGGAAGTACGTTAATGACTTGCGATCAATTGCAGCGAACGTGCTACACAATGGAGCTTGATCCGATTTTTTGTGATGTGATCATAGACCGATGGGAGAAAGCTACCGGAAAAACTGCAGTTTTAATAAACTAGGTTATAAAGCTCACTTTTGGGAACTTGCAACGAAGTCATTTGAAAGGAGCTTACTAATAAAAAAGAGGCCGGTGCGCTAACACCGACCCTTTCCACGAGGATCGCTCCCCGAAGATACAGAGAATGCCCACGCGTGGTCTTTCGATACCCTCTGTATCTTTTAGCATTCTAACAAATGCGGGGTGCCAAAACAATGGGAACACAAGATCGTGAAATGGAATATCTGATGCAAAAGGCTTTAGAAGAACAAGAATCAATCGATGAGTATAAAAAAATAATTCGGGTTGCTTTAGGAAAGTGGCTCAATAACTTACAATCTGGTGAAATAAAGCTAAATTCAATCAGCGATCTGAAAGTACTCATAGAAACGGACTTAATGCTAAAGCAAATTGAAAAATAGAAAAACGAAACTCAATTAAGAGTGACTGCGAGGTGGTGAGCATTGAATGCCTAGAAAAAGAGACCCTAGGCGCGATGAAGCATTTGAAATATTCAGGAAAGCCAACGGGGACATAAAGAACAGAGAGATAGCGCAGCAATTGAATGTGTCTGAAAAAACAGTTGGTTCGTGGAAATCAAAAGACAAATGGAGCCGAAAACTTAATGGAGTACTCCAATTAAATGAACGGAGTACTCCAAACAATAAAGGGAGTACTCCGAACAACCATGGGGCTCCACTAGGCAATCAAAACGCTGTTGGTAATAAAGGTAACAAGAATGCATCACCGCCTGAACGAAACAAAAATGCGTTGAAAACTGGAGAGTTTGAAACCATTTTTGAGGATTTTCTATCCGATGAAGAAAAGGAAATTTACTCAAGCTTGAGTGATGATCCTTTTTTTGTTTTGTCTGAAGAAATCAAGTTGTTGAAAATTAGACAACGTCGAATGATGCAACGAATTAAAGATGCTGAGGATGGTCTTAATCAGGAAGAAATTGAAAGATTGCAGCAGTTACGAAAGGTCAAAGAGCCGACAGTTGTTGACGGTAAAGTCGTTACTATTAAGCGAGAGATTCTAAAGGATGTGCAAGTATCAAGGAAGCAGTTTCGCAAAATAGATAATATCTTAGCTATTGAGGAGGCATTGACACGTATCAGTAACCAGCTGACAAAATCCATCAAGCAACTGAACGATTTGTCATTATCAGGTGGAAAAGCTGCATTATTGGAAGAACAAAAACGGAAGATGATCTTTGAAGCAGATATCCTTGAAAACAAAGCTGCTAAACTGGTACTTAAACAAGGTGAGCAAAGTAAAGTACAAGGCCTTATTGATATTGGCCAGGCGCTTATTGGTCCAATAGAAGTAGATGAGGAGAATGACACCAATGAATCAGTTGAAATTATCGACTAAGCAACAAGAGAATATTTTCCAATCACTCAAAGGGATTCGGATGGAACTGAACGAGGGTACGATTCGTTCTGGTAAGACCATGTCAGATGCACAAAAAATGGCATTAATTTACGCAGGACACCCCGATACCAATCATCTTGTACTCGCTTATAACCAAGAACAAGCTTACCGAATGTTTATGGATTGTGAAGGATTTGGACTTGAACATATTTTTGCCAGCTGTGCTGAGATTCGACACGATGAGCATGGTGACCACTTATGGATCAATCTTCCGACAGGAGAAAAGCGGATCTATTACAAAGGTGGCGGGAAAGTGAATGCTGTCGGTGCTATCACTGGAATGTCTTTTGGTACGGTCACTTTTTTAGAGTTTAATCTTTTAAATAAGGCGGTTATCGAAGAAGCTTTTCGTCGGACCAAGGCTTCTAGCTTTCGGTACCACCTTGCAGAACAAAACCCACCGGCTCCAAATCATCCAAATCTTGAAACGCTGAAACCGTTTATTGAAACAGGATCATTTAAATTCCGACACTGGAGGCCGCATGACAATCCCATCCTAACTAAAAAAGCTTTAAAAGAATGGGAAGCGGAGTGTAAAGTCTCGGAGTATCTATACAAACGTGACTGGCTGGGTGATCGTGTGATGCCCGAGGCGTGATCTATTCAATGTTTAACGAAGATGCCCATATGACAAAAGAAATTCTTGGCAAACCGGTAGAAGCGTTCTTCAGTGCCGATGGCGGTCAAAGCGATGCGACAACCTGTTCGTTAAATCTCGTTACATGGAAAGATGGAAAGTATTATCTCTACCGTATGTCCAACTTTTATCATAGCGGCGCTGATAGTGGCGTTACGAAAGCGATGAGTGAATATGCTAAAGAAATAAAGCAATTTATGGAATGGTGTTATAAAGAGTGGTCATGGTTGCCAAAGTACTCTAAGTTCTTTGTCGATCCAGCATGTAAGTCATTAAGTGAGGAGTTGCGTGTTTTGGGAATTATCACAACAAAAGCAGATAACAACTCAAAAGATAAAGTAGCCAGCAACGGCACTAAAATTGAAATAGGTATTGAGCGAATGCAAAGCGCCTTGTCAAAAGGACGCTTTTTTCTTTTCGATCATGAAGGCAACTATGGGCATTATTATTTCATCAAAGAACTAGGAATGTACGTTCGTAATGATAACGGCTACCCAGTTGACAAAAATAACCACGCCCTTGATGAATGTCGGTATGCAATTAATTACTTTACGAAACGCTATGTTTTATAGCTTGGAGGTGATCGAGTGTCGTTTTGGCAGAAATTAAAAAGAGTTTTTGGAAAGGGGGCGGTTACGATAGGCGCAAAAAAAGAGCTACAGAGTATTTTAGATCATCCCAAGATTCAAATGAGTCGTGAAGAGTATGATCGTATTCAAAATAGCTTGCTCTATTACCAAGGATACGCACATTGTGATTCAGATAAACGTGCAAAAGCGAATATCAACATGGCCCGTAAAGTTGCTTCTGAGTATGCGAAGGTAATGTTCAATGAACAGGCAGAGATTACGATTGGAAAAGATGAAAAATCTAACAAATATGATGAAGCCAGTACGTGGATACAATCTGTATTTCAACAGAATGACTTCAAACGAAATCTTAGCAAGTACCTTGAGCCAGCGATGGCACTTGGCGGTTTAGTAGTACGACCTTATTTTAATGACCAATCAGGAAAAATAGAGTTCTCTTGGGCGCTTCCCGATGCATTCTTTCCATTAGAGAGTAGTACTAATAAAATCAGTCAGTGTGCGATCGCATTCAAAACTATTAAAACTGAAGGATCTAAAACATTTTTTTACACACTTCTCGAGTTTCATGAGTGGATTGACGGAGAGTATTGGGTGCTCAATGAACTTTATGAAAGTGAGAAGCATCATGTTCTAGGAAGGCAAGTGTCTTTGGACACTTTGGATCAATATGCCGAGTTGGATCCATCGAGGCGAGGGGAAGAGATTGAACGACCTATTTTCTCTTATTTTAAAACCGCAGGCTTTAACAATATCCACCCTTATTCGCCACTGGGTGTTGGTGTTTACGATAACTGCAAACAGACACTTGATCGACTAAACACAGCTTTGAATGCATTTGATCATGAAATTGACGTTGGGAAGAGAAGAGCGGCCTTTCCTGAATCTATGCTGAACGGCGTTCCAGATAAAGGTACTGGCGAAATTAGATTAACTTTTGATAAAGATGATGATTTCTATGTAATTGTCCCCGGCACTAATCCTGATGAATTTAAAATCACTGATCTAACTCAAGATATTCGAACGGAACAATATATCGGGGCGATCAATCATCGCTTACGGCTTTTAGAAATGGAGGTCGGTCTATCAACTGGCACTTTCGTCTTTGATGGTCAAGGCATCCGATCAACCAACAAGACCGCAACTGAGGTAATAAGTGAAAACTCGCAAACGTATCAATCGAGGAACCAGCAAACAACTGAACTTGAAGAGTTTATTCGTGATGTTGTACTTGCCCTTTGTGAGCTTGGTCGAGCAACTGAAATTGATGACAAACCTTTGTTTAGTGGTGAATCTCCTAATCGCGAGGAAATTGGCGTTAACTTTGACGACGGAATCTTTTTGGATAAGAAATCCGAATCAGATTACTATCGTGAATTGAAAAATGATGGATTGATCCCTGGATGGTTAGCTATTTCGAAGATAATGAAAGTGCCAGAAAACGTTGCAAGAAAAATCTATATTCAAGCTCAGTTGGATGTGGTCGATGAAACTACTGGGAAAATACGTGATTCTGGATACGAAGACTTAGAGGAGTGATTGAATGACAATTACGCCAAAGCAATTAGAGATTGAGGCTTCTTACGTCCAAGATGCTTATATGGCGATGGAAGATGAAATCATGAAGATGCTTATCCGCCAGTTAAACATGTCGACAAGAACGCCGCTCACAGAAGACAACGCATTCCGGTGGAAGATTGAGAAGATACAGCAATTAAATTTGTTAAATCAGCAATCGCTGCAGCAGCTGGTAAACGAAACAAGTCAGTATTCTTATGATCAACTACGTAAGATCGTCGTGGACATGGGTTTTGAAGTCGTTTCTGATCTGGACAAAAATTTGTCTAAGCAAACAGGAAAAGAACCGCCTCCAAGGACTGAAATCGATAATGTGATGGAGTCATATTTCAACCAACAGTGGCGTGATCTCGACAACCATGTCAATCAAACGCTGATCGACACCAATTACCCTGACAATCCACTAGCTAAGATGTATCAGCAAGTTCTCAACGATACAGTGGCTAAAATCATAGGCGGTGCCAAAACGCCAAAGCAGGCACTTAGAGAATCGATCTATGCGATGGTGGAAAAAGGGGTGATGACGACCTTTATTGACAAGGCAGGTCGTGAATGGAGCATTGAGCGTTACGTCAGAATGGTTTTGAAATCCACCACACACCGAGTCTATCAGGATTTACGTCTTAAGCTAGGGTTAGAGCATGGCATCGTCACTGCTTTAATGAGTAGCCATATGGCTGCGAGACCAAACTGCGCGCATATTCAAGGGGGATGGGTGCTACTTGTTCGAACAGAGGATGCACCGGAAGAATTACGGCATATTGCATCGATCTATGATCATGGATACGGCGAACCTGATGGGACCCAAGGTATTAATTGTCGACATCGATTGTACATTCAAATTTATGATCCCGATTTAGATGTTCATATGAAGCAGTACGATCCCAAAGAAGCGATTGACAATGCGGACTTAGTTGCCAAGCAACGCCGTATGGAAGTCGCTATTCGTCGTGCCAAGAGGCAATTGAATGCTGCAACGACAATCAACAACAAAGACGATATCCAGCACTTCAAGCAGCTGATCAGACGCCGTCAAGGAGCACTGCGAGTATTTATCAATGAGTATGACCGCTTGTTACGTCGTGATTATTCAAGAGAACAAGTTTATTCATAGCAGAAATCACTTTGGGGGTTGAAATATTTGATGTAAGGCAGCCTTGTTTTTGTAATACAAACGTGTTACTATATGTGTAAGACATAGTTATTACAAGGGGAGGGAGAACATGTCTACAATCACATTTAGAGTTTCCGAGGAAGAAAAAGAATTTTTAGAAAAGATTTCTGAGTTTGAGAATGTTTCATTATCGGATTTTGTTCGCCAACAAGCCATCAAGGCTGCAGAGGATCTCGTTGATTACCAAACATATCGGGAATTGATGGAAGAGCACAAAAAGAAAGACGAAAGTATCTCACATGAACAAATGATGAAGGAACTGGGTCTGTAGTCTATGAGATTTAATGTTAGATACGAAAAGGAAGCTCAAAAGGCCCTGAAGAAAATGGACAAATTCCAAGCCAAAATTATTCTTAATTGGATTGAAAAAAATCTTGTTGGTTGTGAAGATCCCTATCAACATGGGAAAGGATTAACTGCAGATAAAAGTGGCCTTTGGCGGTACAGAGTTGGAAACTATCGAATATTGGCAGATGTTTCAAAAGAAGAAATAACCATCTTAGTTTTGAAAATAGGTCACAGAAAAGAAATATACAAATGAAGTCGCTAGCTTATGCTAACGGCTTTTTATTTCGCACAAAAATAGAAGGGGTGACACAATGAAGGATAAAACTACATTGAAGCTATCTGAAATCTTGCTCGCGTTTTATCAAATGGGACTTGCTATGAAGTACGAAAAGAAGCCGCCGGATAGGTGAAGGAGTTTGCAAATGGATGAAGATGAATTAGAAGAGTATTGGGGTTTTGAGGAATTGGGTTTGTTTAATAGTCTAGCATGCTAGGCTTTTTATTTTGTCCTGAATAAGACGTAAAACTGTTCCTTCTACCGAGTGAGCGGTATATCTCACACTCTAACTGGCACCAACCAGAATAAAAAGGAACGGAGAATGAGTCATGGAATGGATCAAAGAAATTTTAACAAAACACGTCGGAGAGGATGGGAAGTTTGATATAGACGGGGCAACGAAGGAAATCAGGTCAGAGTTTCCAAAGAATGCTGTGCCGAAAGCTGATTTTAACGACAAGTCTCAAAAACTGAAAACAGTAAACGAGGATTTGACTGCCGCAAATGCGCTTGTTGAGCAGTTAAAAGCATCGAACAGTGGCAATGAAGATTTGCAAAAGCAAATTGATGACTATAAAAATCAGTTAGAAACCGTGACAGCTGAACGACTAGCAGATCGTAAGAACGCTGCGATCGAATTAGCTTTAACGCAAGCTGGGGCTAAGAATATTACAGCTGTGAAAGCTTTATTGAAGGCGGATGAGTTGGAAATGACTGACGAAGGTGTCAAGGGACTAAATGATAAAGTAGCTGCATTGAAAAAAGATGAAGGATATTTGTTTCAAACGAATGATCCTACACCGCAGCCAAAGAAAAAGCAATTTGTTGCTGCTGGGAATACAGGTGGTGGCGAACCACCTAAAGAAAAAAGCTGGAAAGATAATCTAGCCGAGAATATCGCAAAAACAAAAAATAAATAGGAGAGTGGTTTAAATGCCAGTAATTTTAGACAGTAAAGATTTAGCGAAAATCGACAAGGAATTTGCTGCCGAGTCGCAAGTATGGGAAGTATTGACGCAAGGGGCAAAAGATATCACAGAAGAGGATTTTGTGGGAACTCATGAAGTACGTGTAAATGAAATGCAAGGATTTACTGCTGCTGATTATAAGCGGAATAAAGAGAACGAACGGAACAATATCTCAGTTGAGAAATCAACTTTAAAATTGGAAAAGGAACGCTGGATGGGCTACGATATGGATCGTTTGGATCAATCGGAAAATGCGGCGTATCAAGTAGGTGCTGTCATTGAAGAACACACCCGATTGGTTACGATTCCTGAGAAAGATCAAACCGCTGTTGCTCGTTTACTTGAAGCCGGATTTGATAATTCTGACAATGTTTACAAAGGAAAAACGGTCAAAGAAACAATCACTAAATCTAACATTTTAGATAGTTTTGATGATGCTGAGGCGTACATGACTGATACAGAAGTCATTGGTCAATTTGTGGCGTTTATGTCTAGTGATGCATACAAAGCATTGAAGAATGCAGATGGTGTCTCTAAGACTTTTACTACCAATACTGTTCAATTCAACGGTATCGATCGACGTGTTGAAATGCTCGACGGCACGAATATCATCATCCAAAAGGTTGCTAAGAATCGGCTGCAGGTCGATGAAGACAAGCATGTTAACTTCATTATGACACCTATTACCGTTGCTAAGCCAATCGAGAAGTACAATACGATTGATTTGGTCCCTGCTGACCAGGATCGTGGCGGTTATCGTGACACCATCAAAGGGTTGGATTATTACGATTGCTTGGTACTTAAGAAAGCACGTCCAGCAATCTATATCTCTTATGATGACCCAAAAGCCTAACCCCGGAAGAACCGGGGAATCCTGACGTAAATGGTAAGACTATCGACATCGATGACATGAAGGTTGATGAGCTTAAAGCTGAGTTGGATCAGCTTGGCATTGAGTACCCATCAGCTGCCAAGAAACCAGAATTAATTGAGTTGTTAAAAGAGAGTGAATAACCACTCTCTTTTTTTCATGGAGGTGAGGATGATGCAAGAGAAACAACCGTATTTGACGCTAGATGAATACAAGCAGCTGGTGGATGAAGACACACAACTGACAGAAAAAGAATTCAAAAAGCTGTTGCGAAAAGCGAGTTCGCTGTTTGATGTCCATACCAGAAGGTTTTATCAGCGCAATGAGCTAACATCTGACCTTCCGATGCGGCGGGATGCGTTCAAACTGGCTATTGCTTATCAGATCGAATACATGGAAGAAGCTGAAGCCACCACCACTTACGGCATGCAAGAGCCAGACAGTTGGTCCATTGGTCGAATGAGTGTCACCACAAGCGCTAGAAGCGCCTCAGGTCAAACGAAAGAAGCCAGTATCCTATGCCATGATTCCATGGTTGCTTTATCTGGCACAGGGCTCTTGTATCGTGGGGTGCGCAGATGAAGCTACGGGTGCCAAAGAAAAAGTATTTTCCACATTCGATCGATTATGAGAGCGTCATTGGACGCAATGAGCGAGGGAATCCACTATTTGGGGAACCGCAGACCTTGCCACATGTGCGTGTCGATTTCGCAGTGAGTTTTTCTCCCAGTGATCTGGATGGAAAAGTTGAGATCCCGAATGCCTTGATTACCGTTTTGAGAAAATACAACCCCGACATGCCAGCCTTTGAAGTTGGCCACAAAGTACTTTTCAAAGAAAAGATGTCCACCATTTCAAAGGTGATCCCATTGGAATCCGACACAGACCATCCTTTTGGGTATCAGTTGGAGGTGGTTTGATGGCAGGGATCAAGATTGAGATCGACCTATCTGGCGTGTATGAAAAATGCAGTGAAGAGAATTTCAATCGTGGACGGTTCAATATGGCCAACCGAATGCTTCAGACAATGAATGAGAATCACGTGCCAGAAGATACCACGCATTTGCGAGATAGTGGGTATGTGTCAGGCCTTGGTGATCAATTGGTGTGGGATGGTCCTTATGCGGGACCTCAGTACTACGGTGGACGTACAAACCACGTCACTGGCGCTTGGATTCCCTTTGTCAATTACACCACACCGGGCACTGGTCCTTATTGGGATGAAGCCTCTAAACCTATTTTCATCAACGATTGGCTACAGGCATTTAAGAAGGGAGCGAGATTGTAATGGATTTTATTGATCGTCTAAAAGAAGTGGCAGATGCCATGGACGTACCGATTATTATTTACACTCTTGATCAAACCGAATCCATTCGCTTGTCCTCACAAGCCGGTGGGCGAACGATTCGAAAATATCGCAATGGGGATGCGATCAAAGAATTACCGTTTGAATTTGTCTTTAAAACAGAAGACGACTTTGGTGATCGAACCATGAGTGAGTTGGCAGAGATGTTGGAAGAAGTCGAGGATTTACCCTCGAAAAATAATTCTTATCAGTTCATGGGTCTGACGATCGTCAATGAACCGTTCTTTGCAGGAAAAGACAAGCAGAACTATTTGTATTACCGTCTGGTGATCCAGGCGAAATTATATATCAAAAAAAATTAGGAGAGTGACAGAATATGATGCGCACAAACGTTGACAGTCAACATTTTATTGCCCCGTTCGTGGATGCGAACACCAAACCAAAAGAAAGTGATTGGATGAAAGTTGCAGCGGGTTTGACCAGTATTACTGATGGAACTGAAGAAACGAGTCAGGAACGGAATTATTTAGATGGTGAGCGTACGAATGCCATTACCGCCATTTCATGGGCTTATTCGTTTGCAGGAGATTTCAACCCGGATATTCCAGTACACGAATACATTGATTCGATTCGATTGAAAACGACGGGTGGTCGGAAAGTCTGGTACCGGGTGATTCGTTCAGACATGAAGAAGCAATGGGAAGGCCATGCGACCGTCTCTGAGATTAAGGTCGCAGATGGAGAAGCAGATGATTTAGAATCCCTTGAATTTAAGGTGCGCTATGACCATATCCCAGAAGAGAGTACCCCAGGAGCGACTCTGGCAAAAGCTGCAGAGACAAAGAATACCACTAAGTAAGAGGTGCTTCGGCGCCTCTTTTTACATACAAATGAATTGGAGGAAATTAAGTTGGAAAAACGAACAGCATTAGCGATAGGTATTGAATTGGAAGGAATGGACGAAGCAATCAAGAAAGCGGAGCGCTATGTCGAATTATTGAAAGAAGCCAACACCTTGGCGCAAGAATTGGCTTCTTTTCGACCAGAAATCATTTTAGGCGAAACTCAGTTGTATCAAAACGTTGCTTGCAAATCGGGCAGTACTCGTCGGTAGAACGAATATTGATAGATGATTCGCAAGAAGGACAAGTTATCGCGGCTCCTTGAGTGGCGATAATTTCATTTGCCTTATCTTTTATTAGCTTTTCTAGATCCATTAGATTCACCTCCCTTCACTGGGAATTATAGCAAACAAAATCGTATTGGAGGAAACTAGGATGGTAAAAATCGCAGTAAAGTCAACCAAGCTACCCATTGAGATTGGGGAGCACACCTTTCATGTGGACGTGACAGAAGAAGGAAAAGATCGGTTTTTCAAAATCATTGAGGGCTACGCGGCCAAAACAACAAAAAGTATCGAGAAATTTCAAAAAGGCACGATCAAGGCAGAAACCTCCGATAAACAATGCCAAAAAGCATTAGAAGAGGTTTTGGATGAGTTGTTAGGTGCAGAGGCATTTAAAAAGCTATTCGCGCTTACCCCAGACCACAACTTGATCAGTGAATACTATGTAGAAATTTGCGGGGCTATTTCCGAAGAATTCAATAATCGGGGTTATCAGAGTTTAGAGAATTTACAAAATCGTTTTGATGCCTATTTAAAAGGGTAAGCCAATGAAACTCCACTATCGTTTAGAAGAAACCGTGGAGATCGATGGGCAAACGTATCCGCTTCACTTGTCTTTTGATGTTGTTTTGCGCCTCTTCGATGTATTGAAAGACCTGGAGCTATCGGAGCCTGAAAAAGTCATCTTAGGATTGAATCTCCTATTGGGTGTGTCGTTCTTATTGGACTTTGATACCCAGTATGAGATTTTTTCTACGCTACTAAAGACTTTTGAGCTGTGGAAAGAGCCTAAACCAAGGTACGACATGGAGGGAAATGAATTAAAGCCGAAGCTTCAAAAAGGCCTCGAGCATTTTTCTTTTTTACACGATGCGGATTACATCTATGCCGGTTTTTATCAAGCGTACGGTATTGATTTGATGGAAGAACACGGGAAATTACGCTGGGAAAAATTCATTGCTTTGTTTAATGGGTTACCAGAAGATACCTTGTTCAAAGGCATCATTGATATTCGTAAACGGCCCTTACCTAAAGGTAAACATGCCAAAGAAGCCAAGAAAGAATTAGAAAAAGCCAAAGAATATTACGCACTGCCGGGAGAAGGTGAAAAAGATGAGCAGAACTGATGGACGAGTAACGATTGATATTATCGTCAATGGTCAACACGTGACCAGAGAAATTGATGCGGTTGAAAAAGGATTTGCCCATTTGGGTCGAAACGCCGATGAGGTCATGAAAAAAGTCGGAAAAGACATGGGGCGAAATTCAGAAGCGGGTGCCAAAGATGCGAATAAAGCGGTGGATTCTGTGGATAAGACGGTGGCAGATCTAGGCAAAACCACCGAATCTGCCACCGCAAAAGCGGGAAAGTCGATTAGTGATAACTTCGATGCTGGTGCCAAAGGAGCCAATCAAGCAACGGATAGTATCACTAAAGGCATCGTTGCCCTGACCGCTACCACAAGCACCGAGTTAGTCAAATCAGGGCGGATCATGGGGGAATCCTTTGAGTCAGGCGCCAAGAGTGCCAGCCAGTCAAACGACAGCGTGGTCAAATCTGTCGCAAGTCTCGTTTCATCTGTTGAGTCTTCAACACCAGCTATGGGGAGAAGCATTGGTGATTCTTTTCTAGCTGGTGCCAAAGATGCAAGCTCCGCTTCTGAAAGTATTGTGAAATCCGTTTCCAATATGACCGGCGCTGTCGAGCTCGCTTTGCCTGGATTAGGTGGCTCAATTAGTGAGCCATTTGTTATAGGCGCAAAACAAGCCACAACATCCATGGACGTGATCAAGAAATCAGCCGCAAAAATGGTGCCTGAGGTGGAGCTTGCGGCAACGACTGCAGGTAACGGCTTATCTCGGCATTTAGAAGTAGCGGGTAAAGACGGCGCCCGAGCAATTGCCGATGCAGTAGCGATCATGAAGAAGGATTTAGGTAGTCTGGGGGATGCGGCAGAACAAACCAGTAGTAAGCTCACGGCCTCCTTCCAACAGCCTGAACCCAAGGCAAATCTCCTGACGGGCACGGTTGGTAAATTAAGTGCCGCTATGTTGATCACCAAAGGTGCCACAACGGCTCTATCCATGGCTAAAGGATCATTGGACGGAGCTTTCAGCCGTATTGATACCTTAAATAACTTTGAAAACACGATGACCCGTTTAACCGGAAGTTCCGAGGAAGCCGCTACAGGGATGGAAGGTGTCCGAGATGTCGTAGTTGGGACGAACTACATGCTGGATAGTGCCGCTCAAACTGTTCAACGGCTAGTTTTGCAAAACGGCTCACTGGAACAATCGACTAAGAGTTATCAAATCTGGGGAGATGCAGTCGCCATGTATGGGAATGGTTCTGCAGAAACAATGGACAACGTGATGGATGCCATGATTCAAATGCGAGCTACCGGTACCGTGAACATGGCACAAATGGATCGAATGGTCCGACGTGGGGTTGATCCTTGGAAGATCTATGAAGATGCAACGAGTATGAGCATGCAAACGATTCGCAATGCCTTACGCGATGGTGAAATCAGTGCCAATGAATTCTTTGATACGGTTGAACATGCCTTACGAGAAGGTGGGAATGAATTTACCTCAGTTTCAGGCATGGCGCAACAAGCCGGAGATACCTGGGCAGGGTCGTTTGCCAATATGGCGACTGCCACAAGCCGTGGAACTGCGAATATCATTACTGCAATGGATGACGCATTTGCCGAGACACGTTTTGGATCAATGAAGGAAAATGTTCAAGGATTTGGGAAAACTTTCGAAGGTGCACTGAATGGAGTCGCTGGTGTGATTCCTCCGGTTGTTTCGGCTGTCGATACATTGGTGGGCGGAATTGTTGGTCTAACACAAGTTTCTCCAATTGCCAATGGGGCGATTATTGCGTTAACAGCTGGAATCACTGGGTATATGCTCGTTAAAAAAGCAGAACTCTATACACGAGGGTTTATCACCTCAATCAAAACCCTAACAGGTGCGAAAACCGCCGCTACTGCAGTGACGAAAACCGCGTCAGCTGCAGAAACGGCTCATATGAGTAAGGTTGCCGCCTCAAAGGCAGTCCTAGCAGGATCAGCCGCAGGGACAAAGGCCTATACCTTGGCAGTAGCTGGACTGACCGCCGCGAAAACCGCACTGAAGATAGTAATTAATCCAATTGGCGGGATATTAACAGGGCTGGCTGCAGGTGCTGTATGGTTAGCGAAAAAATGGAATGATAGCCGAAAATCAGCCAAAGAGTTAGCTAGTGAGTTAGACAACTTGACCGATGATTTGGAAAGTGTCGGAAAATCCACTGAGTCAAGCACCAAAGAATTTGAAGCACAAGCCAAAGTCATTGAGTCAAACACAGAAAGAAACAAAGATCTAGCAGCTGAATTACAGCGACTTTCTGAAGCAGAAAACCAATCTGCGGCAGACAAGCAAATGATGATGGACACTGTCGAGGAGTTGAACAGCTCTGTTGCTGGGCTGAACCTCACTTACGATGAGGAAACCGGGCTTCTAAGTGCAACGACCGAAGAGATCAATAAGCGGATCGAAGCCTCGAAGGGCATGGATGAGGTTAGTCGCTTGTCGGAGCGCCAAAATCAACTGAGCCAAGAATCGGCAGAAATCGAAGCAAAATTAAAAGAAGTGGCTAAAGAACGCGCCATGATCGAGTATGATGCGGCGGTTTCTGGGGTAGATGGCAAGAAAGCTGTGAAAGAAGCTTCTGAAGCGTTATCTGCCAAAGAAGAAGAACTACAAGAACTATTAAAAAACAATCAGGCAGAAAAAGAAGGCCTTTACGCCGATGAGATGGCTTTAAGGGAACAAGTTGCCGCAACTACAACTGAAGCAAACCGACTGATGATTGATTCGTACAATCATTTATCTGATTCTCAAAAAGAATCCCTCAACTCGATGAATGAGATGTACAAAAAGCTGGTTGAGCAATCGACGAATGCCTTTGAGACTATTGAACAAAATGAGGCGATCAGCCTTGACAAGATGGTCGATAACCTCAAGAAAAATGCGCAAGCGATGGATGACTGGTCAACAAATGTTGCAAAATTGGCAGAGCGCGGCGTTGATGACGGACTTATTATGCAGCTTGAGAAAATGGGACCTGCAGGTGCAAAACAAGCTGCTTTACTCGTCAATGCGACAGATGAAGAACTCAAAAAATTAAACGATGCGATGGCATCAACAACAGAACAAGCCCTGAGAAGTACAGCGCAGATCGCTGATGAGGAAACAGATGTTGTTGCTGAAAAGCTTGCTTTGATTCCTGAAAAGGCAGAGATCTCCTTACGAACGGAATTTGAAGGACGTGATTTCGCCCAGTGGGGAAAATATCCGGTTGATGAAGTTGCCAAAGGGCTAGAAGAAGGCGAAGAACAAGTCGCTGAAGCGGCAGAAAATGTTGCGCAAGTCCCTGGGCAAGTGATTGAAGAAACAATTGCTGAAACGGACTATTCGAAGGTCATGGATCCGCTTGCCAAAGGAACGTCAGATGGCATCTTGGCGGGGATTGAATCTGTTGGTGATGCGTCACGAGAACTAGCTGAAACACCTGAGAGGCTGTTTGGCGAAGTGATCGACCAGGATGTTTTTGCGACACACGGGGAAACACCTGGAAAGGGCTATGTCGAGGGGATTGACCGAAGCAAAGCTGCCGTTGAGGCAAGTGCAGCCGAATTGTCTGGTGTCCCTCAAGAAGTTTTTGAAAAAGAAATGGATCCTAATCGGTTTGAGCCCTTTGGCACCAGTCTTGGCCAAGGGCTAGAAATCGGCATTGACAAATCAACCCCAGGTGTCGAAAAAGCTACGAAAAACATGGCGGAACAGGTAAACAAATCTTTTCGGTCGGTCAATCAAATCAATTCTCCTTCAGGATTGTATCGGAAATACGGCGGCAATATTACCGAAGGTTTAGCCCAAGGGATTACCCGCTCAAAAGATGCGCCTGTTCGTGCATTGACGACCTTAGTTAGAGAGATGCAGCGAGTGATGGAGCGAGAGCTGTCTAGCCAAAAAATGGCTACAACGATCGGTCGTGAGATGACTGCTGGGATTTCTAGTGGGATTGACACGGGACGTCCGCAAGTTATCGCTTCCGTTTCTCAGATGACCAATCAAATGGTTCGAGAAGCAGACACTGGCGGGCACAATTTTGTTCGTTCCTTTACGGATACGACTAGACAAGTGGATCGAGCGTTACAGCCATTGCCACGTATGGCACAAGCCGCGATGGCGATTTTGACCCGAGAGTTTGAAGCAGGTTCTCGACAATCTGCACAAGTCATGAACAGAGGCGCACAACAAATTGTCCAATCGATGCAGTCTTTGCCAAACAGTTTTCAGATGATAGGGCAAAATGCCATGATCGGATTAAACAACGGTTTGGTGGCTGGCTCGAATCGTGTGATGGCTACCGCAAACACAATCGCCAATAATGTTGCACGTACCATGCAGCGGGCACTCAGAATCAACTCGCCTTCAAAGGTGATGGAACTGGATGTCGGGCGCTGGATACCTGCTGGGATTGGTGAAGGAATCGAACGATTCAAACACTTGGCGCTCGATTCGATCGAATCCTTAGGCAACCAATTGGTTTTACCAAGAATCAATGCCGAACAACTCGCATTTTCAGGAAGTGGGGGGATGACCCTTGCAGGATCTTCGTCACAGGTGATTGAAAACAATCAAACGGTGCACCACTCGCCACAAGTAACCATTCATATGCATGATGTGAGTGTTTCAGGAGACCGAGAAGAGCTTGAAGAGCTAGGGGAACAACTTGCGCTAGAAACACAACGTGCCTTAAGGAGGGACCTCAATTGACTCAAGAACCACAGTTTATCTGGAATGGCGTCAGCTCTTTGCGCTACCACATACGACTTTTAGAGGGCTTGGATTATACAGTACCCGAAGAGGTCCTGCAGTTTGAAGAGATCGCTGGTAGACAAGGGGCAATCCCTTACAGTGAAGAGCGGATGCGAGACATTCATAAACAGATACCGATTGAAATTGAAAAGCAAGCGGACCAAACCTTGCCACAACAATTACGCCAAATCATTCGTTGGCTACGAACCCCAAGAGGGTACACGAAATTGATTCTATCAACAAACCCAAATTATTATTACGAAGCCATTTGTCATGGTGGGTTTCAAACGACCAATGAAACAGCCTCTTGGGTTGATACGTCGTTGCCGTTTCGATGTAAGCCGGTTATGTATCGCTTAGATGGGGATTTGTCAAGAGCTGTTACCGATGGGCAGGTTTTGACAAATCCTGAGAGTGAGCCTGCGCTACCGATCATTACCTTTCGATTTAGTGGGACCGCAGATGGTACTTTGACTGTTAACGGTCGACAGTATCGCTTTGCCCGAACAATTGGTGCGGGTCTGATCACCTTAGACAGTGAGAAAGGGATTGCCTATCGAGAGGGGCAGGTCAATATTTCCAATCAAGTCTTTGTTCAAACAGATGGCTATCGACCGCCGGTCTTGGAGCCAGGAGACAACACGATTCGATTTACTACCCAACTGACCAATGTACAAATTACCCCAAGATGGAGGGCGATCGCCTTATGAGTGAAGCTATTTTATACCCGCCAAGTGCGACTGATTTCACCACACTGGGCATTGGCCCATTACTGGACGCAAAATACGTATTGGCTAGTCGGGGGCGTAATGAGACGCCAGAATTGACCTTTACGTACCCCGTCAATGGCCCGCTCTTTTCAGCAATAAAAACAGGCTGTCTCGTTGTGTGTGCTGTCGGCCCTAACTTACGATCGAAAAGCCAACGCTTTGAAATCACCGCGATCACGAAGCCGAAAGACGGCAAGGTGCAGATCTTTGCGGAGCACATTGTGGGTATTGCCCGAAAAACGATCCTTCAGCCCGGGGCACGTTTTACAGGGATTACCGCACAGCTAGCCTTGAATCAATGGATGAACCTTTTGGCGCCAAGACGTCCCTTTACAGTGTTTAGTGATGTCGGGACGCAAGCCTCGATTGATTTCTCAGAGATTGGGCACTTTGAACAGGCCTTAGAAGCCTTGGGAGGCAAACAAGGCTCAATTCTCCAGAACTTTGGTGGGGAATATGTTTTTGATAACTGGAACATCCGATTGATGACCAATGCTGGAAGAGAGTCTGGGGTCGTGATTGCTTATGGGAAGAACCTGACAAATCTTACACAAGAAAAAAGCATTGAGACCACCTATACCTCAGTTTACCCTTATGCCAAGGTCACAATCGATGAGGAAGAACGAGTATTGACATTGCCTGAGCTCTACGTCCACAGCAAGCATGTTGATCAGTACCCCAGTGTGTTGGCGCAGATGGTTGATTTTAGTGACCGAGAACCACAAAGCGTGGATGAATTGCGCACACTAGCAGAACAATTTGTGATCAATAATCAAGTGGGTGTACCGCGGGTGAATCTAAAAGTTTCTTATGCGGACCTGGCAAAAAGTGTGGATGATACGCAAATCCAACGCTTAGAAGAAGTAGAGCTGTGTGACACAGTCACAGTAGCGTTTAATCAATTGGACATCCAAGCCACCGCCAAAGTGATCAAAACGGTATGGGACGTCCGCAAAGAAGAATACCGAACGATTGAGCTTGGAGATGCCAGAAGCAATTTAAGCACGCCAATTCGTGACCAACAAAAAGATCGCGACCAAATCCAGCAAGAAATCGATTGGGTCAGACAGGCCCAGCGAGAAGCCACGGATATTTTAACCAATCCAGGAAAAGGGCATGTGGTGATTTATCCGTCCATTAAGGATCCACAAGAACTCTTGATCTTAGATACCACTGACATCAATACCGCCCGAAATGTGTGGCGGTGGAACATTGGTGGTCTTGGGTTTAGTCGAACAGGATTCAATGGCACCTATGAGTTGGCAATGACCAATAATGGCGCCATTGTGGCAGATCGAATTACCACTGGTACACTGCGTGCCATTCAGATTATTGGGGTGGCCATTACCGGAAGTAGTTTTGAGACTACTGGGTCGAATTCCCGGGTCTTATTACAGGCGGGAATGTTGTCTTCGTTTATGAACAATCTGCGGTTTATGGATCTGGATGGGTCGAGGTTGCGGTTCTTCCACACGAATGGTCAAACTGTTCTCGGGCAATTTCACCGTACACAAGATACACAGACGAATCGACAAGGGATCACGCTTAGTGCGGAACCTGGTACGATGCTAGGTCTTTCTGTCGGCGATGGTCAAGGGAATTATACGAGGCGTTTGATGGTTGCCCCAGGAAGCGATGCAGTTCACGTCTCAAATCTGGAAATGGGGACGGGGTTAAATAGTACGAGTTATGGGACGATTCGACGGGCGCAGCTCTCACGAGCCATTGTGCCAAATAGCGATAATTTTCAAGTGAATAACAATGTGGGACTAAATTTCTACTCTCCTTTAAACATGAATGGATTCAGTATTTTGAATGTGTCTGATATTCGGTTGAAAGAACATATTCGCCAAACAGAAGTAAAGGGAATCGAAGAAACAAAGCAACTCAACTTTGTCGATTTTGAATACAAACGTGATTACTTGAAGAATGAGGACCACTTATTACCTGAAGGGGAACAATTTGGCTTAGTGGCCCAATATTCATCGTTTCTTGCAAAACAAGCGCCTGGGGATCACTATTTAAAAATTGATATGAACAAGCAAGTGAACTTGAATACTAAAACAAATCAAGAGCTTATTTCTATTATCGAAGCACAAGAACTACGGCTACGACGATTAGAGGAAAAACTAGGAATGGAGGATGTCACATGATCACATTAAAATTTGATTTATCCAAACAAGATGCCGAATTACTGCCCCCGAATCCGATACTATACGGACGGATAGGAGACAAACAGTCACCCGAGGTGGAGATTCACCTGACGCAAAACGGCACGGTGATTGATTTGACGGGGCATACTTTGCAATTTGAGGGGATGACTGCAAGCGGTGCTCGGATAATTGATTCTGGAGGAATTAGCGCAACTGCCGCACAATTGCGTGAAGGTACGTTTCGTTATTCGTTTTCTGAACGAAGCTTTTCTTCGACGGGGCCTTTTCGATTAGCACACTTTTCAATCGTTCGAGGAACTGTAAGAAGAAGTACCAACGATTTCTCTCTTCAAGTACTGGGAACGGTTGACATGACCGCGCCAGAAGCGGAATCCATTTTAACGGAATACAACGAGCTGGTACGAAAACTTCAAGAAGAGTTTGATCGTGCGACGCAAGACTTAACCAGACAAGTCAATGACCTTGTGCAGGAACCTGCGTGGGATCGATTGAGAGAGATCCAGACACAATTGGAAGATATCGAACGCCAGGTCGAAGCCCTTGATTTTGATCAAATCGTGACCGACAAGATGAAAGAAATTGATCAGATGGTTGATCGACGATTACGAGACATTGAAGAAAAAATCAATGACATTGACCCAGTGACACTTACAGAGGTGAACCAAGAATTAGGTTCTTTAATTTTAGGAAAACCAATTGTTCATAATCAAGAGATGACCTTTGTAGGAAAAGTACCAGCGAGTGTGGTTGAGAATCCACATCGTGTCGTGTTTGGGAATAGCTCTTTAAGCGTGCTTCCGAATCCAGGACAAAATGCTCGATCAGAGGAATTTAGTCAAACTGACTACAGGAAGTTGAATGGATCTGATGACGAATTCGTTACAGTTGTTGGTCATAGATCAAATGAGGCGTTTGTTTCCTTTCAATGGAATATTTTAGAGGAGATACGGCGTCGCTATCCTTATTGGTTTACAGGAATTGAGAGAGAAGACGTTGCTATTTTACGTGGGATGTTTCAAAAAGTTACCTTAGAAATAGAGTGTTACGGAACGCCTCGGCTAAGACTTGCCCATTGGTCGGGGGCACAGTGGGTAGCAGACCCATTTATTGCGTCAAACGAACAAGTACTTACATTAACCAAAGAGGGCTCTTTAACCACATCTCCTTCTCCAGAGACAGGAATCCGCATAGATGGAACAGCGGCATTTGCTTTACTAGGAGATACTACAGTAAACAACCATCAAATCGGGGTTGGGAAAACGAGCTTGCAGGTCGAACTTGCGGTTTCTTTACCAGATTTGTATCAACGGCTTAATGCATAAGGAGGAAGAAAATGTTAATTGATAACATGGTTTTGATTGAGGAGTTTAGAAAGTTGTTAAGCAATGCTTATATCCACATCTTTGCGTGGGTCGTATTGTTTGATATTTTAACGGGAATTACTAAAAGCTGGTATGGAAAGACGAGTAACAGCACGAAAGGGCTGCTTGGTGTTGTTAAACATATATTGGTTGTTTGTCTAGTATTGATTGCCTATCCGTACATGACAATCCTAGGCTACGAAATGGTTGCGGTGGCTTTTGTCACTTCATTTATTGTGACGTATGTAATTTCCATTGCCGAAAATTGGGGACAATTAGGTTGGCCAATGCCAAAATATATTCGAGATCATCTTGAAAAATTGAAAGAGCGAGAACGCGTTGTTAGTCGATCTAACTATGGCGATGGTCAGTCAGAAACAGAAAATACAATTTATAAAGATCAAGATCAGTCTAAGGGCTGATCTTTTTTTACTGAAAGGTTGATGTGTATGTGGCTACTGATTTTATTTTTGCCGGTTATTATACCAATCCAAATCTTTAATTTTATCAGATGGTTTTTGGCAGAAGACCTATCAGACGATGAACTTAAATATTTAACACGGAAAGCAGCAGAAAATAGAGAGAATAATTGGAGGAAAACATTATGACAAAAATTGTAGATTTACGAGGCGATACAAGAATCATGGGACCAACAAATCCCAACAGGTCTGTGGCAGGCATCACTAAAATTGCTCGTCACCATAGTGCAACAGCGACCGGGGATGTGTGGGCGTTCCAAAATCACTGGCGCAATCAAGGATGGGGCACTGGTGGTTACCATGAAGTTATCTTGCGTGATGGATCAGTTCAATTGATCTATCGTGATAACGTCACCACGAACGGCGTAGGTGGGCACAATGCGAATACGTATCATATTTGCCTAGTTGGTAGTGGTTCATTTACCGCTGATCAAGAAAAAGTATTTGACGAACGTGCACGTGCAGCTATGCAGCGTTTTAATCTGAAACCAACTGATGTGCTGGGACATAATGAGTTTTCAGGTCATGCATCAAATAGTTGTCCTGGAACTAATATGGCGGCAGTTCGCAGTCGACTAGGAGCATCTGGTAGCTCAACACCAACACCAGCGCCAAATCCTACTTACAACGTAGAAGCTTGGAATAGACGTCAGGTCGTCAGCACCGACGTGCTAAATGTTCGTGCTGCTCAAAATACGAACTCTGCTATCATTAAAACTTTACGACGTGGACAAACGTTCAACGCTACTCGCATCACAAGGAATGGTGAACGTGTCAATGGGTTCACTACTTGGTTTGAAGTCGATGGTGCTGGTTGGGTATCAGGTGCTTTAGTTACTGAGGTGTCAAATACGACTGCAGCAACACCGCAACCAACCATGCCAGGATCTAATTTACCTGATCGAGGAAGTTATCGATTCCCTGTAAATACCAACATTCGCGCAGCGGCATCAACTAATTCTGCAAAAGTCGGCATGTGGACTGCGGGTCAAACGGTCAATTATGATTCAAAAGTGATTCGTGATGGTCGGGTATGGCTCAGCTGGATCGGCGCTTCTGGTAATCGTAGGTATTCAGCAGTAGTATAAAAATAGCCCGCTTTTGCGGGCTTGTACATAAAAAGATATTAAAAATAATATTAATTACTTAAAAAGAGGAGGTCAGGTTATTGCATTTCATTTTTGATTGTGTGTATAATGTTACTAAGAGGTAACAAAATAAATGTTGACAAGAAGATGATTTTAACGAAATAATAAAAATATATATTATTTCGGATGATAATCATGTGGAGATAGATACAGAAACTAGAGTTAGGTTGTTTTTACTTAGCTTTAGGGAATTGTTTGACCAAAACGCAATTAAATATGAATTTAATCGAAAATCATCTTTGTACTTTAGAGAAATGGGATGGACAAATACACATGCTGCTAGATATGTAAGGGAAAAACTCCGTATATCTGATTATTGTGAGGGACCAAGTGAGCATCATTTCAAGGAAGGCACAACGGTCACTGTTTTTGGGATGCAGTTAAACAATGTTGAACTATACGTGAAAATTTCAATTGATGGAAATTACTGTGGATGCATGTCCCTACATCCTTCAGAAAGACCGATGAATTATCCTTTAAGGGGGTGCACGGAATGACTAAAAAGACGATAGAAAATAAGTATTGCTCCGAGTGTGAGCATTTAGCAAGATTTGAAGAAGTTAGACTTATAGAAAAAGTTAAAGTTAAAAATTCTATGATTGAAAATGAACATATATACTATCAGTGTAATCAATGTAAAGAATTATTTGAACCTTTTGATGATCCTGATTACAACGCAAAACTTGACTTTGAAAAGTACAAAAAACTAAACGGACTGTTGTCTTCAAAAGAAATCAAAAAGATACGGTTGTTCTACTCTTTATCTTTGAGACAAATGGCTGACTTAATTGGAATAAGCTATAGCACATTAAGTGAGATTGAGAACGGTAGTATTCAAAGTAAATTATTGAATAATGTGTTTTTATCTTTTAAAGATCCTTTTGCTGCTAGGAATGTATTCAAAGAAAGAGCTGCCTTTTTAAGTGAAAATTTCGATGGGTTTCTAAAGCAGATAGATATCTTGTGTGTTAGAGAAGAAGAGAGTTTGTCTGAGCTGAGAGAAGAAATTCGAAACGAGCTTTCTGAATTGAGAGATCAAACGAATGATATGCTTGCCAGAGTAAATTTATTAGAATATGATGTTAGTCATTTCAGTGAAGAAATGAATTCAGATACAAGGAATGGAGAAATCAAATGGAAAGTACCGATTACACGTATTATGGCACAACTCTAGTAAAAGTTGATTTTAAAAAAAGTTTATTGAAAAATAATATTGATGTAAGATTTGGAGTCTCTCCTAAGGTAAATGAGAAAAAAGATATTTCTATTAAAGGTAAAGCTGAGTTTATTATTGATGGTAAAGTAAAGGGATCAATAACTATGCAAGCAGTTTTCAAATTAAATAAAAGTATCGATACTGAGGATATGAAATTTTCTGATTTTGACTCAGAAGATCAAAATTATTTTATAAGACCGCTTTTGTCAGAGATAAGTCTTTTTATATCTATCCTAAGTCAAAAAGCGTCAAGATTGCCTATTATTCTTCCAATAGAAGAAATTTTAGAAAGTAGAAAAGACCCTAGCTCAAACTAAGGTCTTTTTTCATTGCTTGAGAAATTCAGATGCTTCTAATAAATCAATTTGAGATCCCGGAAATGATGGCCAGGCATTTAATCCATCTTTATTTTTTCTAGGAATAATATGAATATGGAAATGAGAAACAGATTGACCAGCAGCCTCGTTGGCGGCGCTTAATATATTTACCCCTTCAAATCCTAAAGAATCAACACAATAGTTTGAAAATTTTTTTACTGTAAGTAATAGATTGGCTAATGTTTCATCATCACAGTCCAAAATGTTTTTAACATGCTTTTTTGGAATAGCTAACATATGATAGTCAACGTCTTTTGCTTTATCCAATATTACAAGCGTTTTATCATCTTCATAAATTATATGAGAATCACTCTTCTTATCGATAATGTTACAAAAAGTGCAATTTTCCATTGTAGTATCTCCATTCATTTTTGCAATTATAGATATGGTATCGCAACTTTTTGATATTTTCAAATTCAATCATACTCTTCGTCTTACCAATCACCGAATACTTCCTCACAACAAACTGCTTCCGTTCATTAAACTCTCCAACAACCACAATTTGCATTCCCTCCTCCACATCTGGATCGGCGCTTCTGGTAATCGTAGGTATTCAGCAGTAGTATAAAAATAGCCCGCTTCTGCGGGTTTATGCACAGATCATATTCGTTTTACTTGCAGTAATTTAGTTTATGCTATACATTGGTAAGTGCGTGCAATACTTTATGAAGAGTAGTTAGGCGGTGGAGACTTGGGGAAGTGGGCCTAATACTCTTCGTTTTTATATTTTATCATGATTACTATTTAATAGATATTATTGATTAAAAAACTGTCATAAATTTCTTGAATTTAATTAATAAAAGGTGTAGTGTAGTTTCATACCAACTAATCCAGTTTTTCATTTGTTTACTCTTCTTTTTATGTTCCACCCTATGAAAGTAGGGTGGCTTTTTTCTTGAAATTGAATAAAGTAAATTGTAGAATGGGAGTAGCCTTAACCGGGGCTAACATCCAAACATTTTTAACCCTGTTTCAAGCCCACTCTTTTCAAGGGTGGGCTGTTTTGTACCTTTAGCTCAGTTGGCTAGAGAAGATGGCTCATAACCGTCCGGTCGTAGGTTCGAGTCCTACAAGGTACATTGCTTTTTAGTATCATTAAGGTCCCTTACAAAAATCGCATCATTTAATTGTGCGACTCCTTCTCGGAGTGGTTGTTTTATTTGTTTGAAATAAAATTTTCAAGGTTGATTGTGTTGCCATATTTTATAGCTGCTTCTTTGTCTTTTTCTAGGATTACGGGTGATAGTTCAATGTTGCTAACACTTGCAATAGCAATAGTGTAGTGAATGACATCAGCTAGCTCTTTCTCAAGAGATGTATCAGCTCCACTCTTTCTTCCATTTGACTGATTAAGAGCTTCAGCTACTTCGCCAATCTCCTCGACCAGCTTCATGAATAAACTTTCAGGTGATGCTTTATCCTTATATTTATTGAACAGATACTCTTGAATAGCTTCTATTGGTAAATTTGCCATAAAAACCCTCCTTGATAACCTAATGTTTTTATTAATTTACAGAAATTGATTTTCCTAAAGTTATTTTCTGCTGACTTATTCATCAGATTTAGCAACAATTTCTAATTTCATACGATCTGGATCTTCAAAGAATAAAGCATAGTGATTTTTTCCTCCGGCATAAGGATAAAGCTCATGGTATAACTCGACTATACCGTTCATCTTTAGTTCTTCTCGTAGGGAATTAACTTGATTAACAGTGGGCAGCGAGAAGGCCAAGTGGTTCAATCCAACATGCGTTCTATTATACGCATTGTTCAGGTGTTTTTTTCGAGTTTGAACAAACACAATATAATAATCATTATACGCATAACTGAATCCTTCATCCCAAACCTGATAAATAGTGTATCCTAATCTAGGTAAAAGAAAGTCATAAAATTTTTTAGATTTAGATAAGCTACTAACATTAATTTCTATGTGGTTTAAGATACAATCTCCTCCTTTTTTTATATATTATTGTACCAAAAAATTTATGCGGCAACATTGATACTCTGAAAAAACTTCGATTTTAATACTAAGGTACAAGTGCCAAAATATGTGCCAAAAAAATTTCTAACATAGTGCAACCAGTGCTGATGGGTTATTATTTAACCTGTGTGTTTTGAATGTTTATTTACGTATTAAAACGTAAAAAAGTACTTATTTGCCTGCAGCTGGCATAAGAAATGAAAAACCATGAATCTTCTTTTAGAGGATTCATGGTTTTTCTTTTGCAGGCGATAAGTAATCTCAATTTTTCCTGATTTACCCGATAACTGTTCTTATTCGCCCATTAGCATTACATGGCATGACCTATTTCGCACACGATTTTGATCGAAATCAACAAAATAGATATAGCCTACAGAGCCGATCTCTAGCTTGCCGTTACTTAAAATAAAACTTTCGCTTGCACCGAAAAAACTCGAGCGAATATGTGCATCGCCGTTTAAAATCGTTGCTGGATCTGTTGGGTAGTTTGGATCGTCCAGACTCATCAAAAATTCTAAATGCTTTGGTCCAGGATAACGATAATCGGTATTTTCTGATAGTTCACGAGGAATAATTTTATCGAGAATTCGGTTTAAATCAACTTGAAGAAATTCATCTCCGTTAAAGTCTGTATCATGCATGTATTCTTCAAAGATAACAGAACAAGTCGTATGGGGAGACTGTACGAGACAGATTCCATTTGAAATTCCGCTTTTTTCAACCATTGCTTTCACTTCTTCTGTGATGTTGTGGTAAGACACTCGATTCCCGTTAGAAGTTAACGTCAGTTGCTCTTTTAAAAATTTCACAGTGTTAATCCTCCTTTTTATGCTTCACCGCTTGTTTGATCATTTCTGTAAGGGTTTGAACTGGATCATCTGCTTGCACAATGCCGCTTGTCCCGCCAGTCCCATCAGCACCTGACGACAAAGCTTTTTCAACATCGGCAGCGCTAGATATACCAGCAGCCTGCAAAATCAGGATTTCTGGATCAATTTCCCGAACAACACGATTTGTTTCCGTCATGTATTGAAGATCACTGGTTTGTCCTGTCCCAATTAGTTCGGTTGGCTCGCAAACCATCACATCGGGTTTTAGGGAAGCCGCGGCTCTCGCTTCACTCAATGAATTCGCACAGACAATTGTTAAGAGACCCAATTCATTTGAGCGCTGAATCGCTTTAGTCAGTTCTTGCAATGTCATGGGGTGTTCAGCATGGTTTAAAAAGGTAGCTTCAGCTCCGGCTTCTGCCACTGCTTCGGGTAAAACATAGCCCATTCCACGACCAATTTCGATTCCGTCTAAATGTTGGACAGTGACGAATAAATGTGTTGTTGCCTGTTTAATTAAAGAAACGTCTGCATGCTGAACAGTAAATAGAATGTCGATGTCATACAAAGATGACAACTCATCAGCAGCTTTTGCCAATGCCAATGCTTGTTTTCCATAAAGATAGGCTTTGGGATTGATGACAAAGAATGGCGTTCTTAAAGTTCTTTTTTTCATTAGCTTTCTCCTTCACGATAAGATTTGGTATGAAAGACTGTAAAATAGTGCTCGAGTGTCTTGGACATTCCATTGCTTGCTGAATGAAGTAAATCGAAATAGTCATTTGGTTGATTTTTGTGAATTTCATTCATAGCAGCAGTGACAAAGTCAGTAAAAATATTTATTTTCCGGATACCTTCTAAGGCACATTTTTCAAGGTTTTCATCGCCAGAAGAGGATCCGCCATGCAGAACAAGAGGAACATTGACGGCATGGTGTATTTCCTTTAAAACGTCAAAATTTATTTTGGGTATCCCTTGATAATGTCCGTGAGAGGTGCCAATAGAAACTGCCAACGAATCAACCCCGGTTAATTTGGCAAATGTAACAGCCTCAGAAGGTTCTGTGTAAATAGATTGACTATTTACGGCTGATTCCAGACTGTTTTCCGACCCAACGTGCCCGATTTCGGCTTCAACAACGACACCATTTTTATGAGCGTAATCGGCGATCTCCTTTGACCGACGGACATTTTCTTCAAATGGCTCCTCAGAAGCATCGATCATTACGGAAGTAAAACCTAAATGAATGGCTCTTTTGATGACCTCTTCATCGGTACCATGATCTAAGTGCAAAGCGATAGGTACAGTGCTTTTCTTTGCCAAAAATTTTCCAATCATGGCAGCCTCTTCTAAAGTCAACATGTTCATATGGGACTGAGCGAAGGCCAATATCAAAGGCTTGTTTAAACGTTCAGCAGTCTCCGCGTATGACCTTGCACTAGTTAAGTCGAAAAAATTTGCTGCAGGTAATGCATAATTGTGTTTTTCTGCATGTGCGAATAGTTCTTTTGTTGTGACCAACATAGGGCATTCTCCTTATTCTTTGATTTTCTTTTCGATTTCCGCGTACATTTCTTCTGTACCAATCCCTGTTAAGAGTGGCAGCCCCATAATTACGCGATCTTTGATTGAGTCTGGAACAACCGTTGTACTCACCACGATGTCATAGTTATCAATTTTATTCATCTCATCTGCCACTTTGGATTGATACAGTTTCACTTGATCAGTCATCCCTTTTTCTTTCAGCCATTCTTTTACCTTATTTGTTACAATTGTTGAAGTTGCAACACCTGTACCGCACATAATCAATAGTTTTTTCATTATCATTTCCTCCTATAATTTCGATGTTTGTTTCTTGGGACGAATTTTATTTACATAAATCAATCCAAACAAAACAGAGACGCCAATTGTGGCTAAACCGCCCCAGCTTAATATTTTGGTTAAGCCGACATAAAGGAATGTGGTCCATAAACCACCTTCAGCCATAGCAGTGATCATAGAGTTTCCTTGTAGATCAAAGTTTGCGGATCGAGCAGCAGTAGTGACAAGCGGTGCTGCCCACGAAGTAATATAGAGAATGCTTACCATATAAATCGTTCCAGCAATTACTGTTCGAATGATGTTTCCTCCAAAAACAGCAGCCATCAAGCAAATCAGAAAGGGAATGGTTGCTAAATCACCAAAAGGCAAGGTCGTATTGCCAGGTAGAACTACGGCTAACAAAATAGTGATCGGAACTAGCAGCAATGAGGAAGAAAGGACAGCTGGATGACCAACCGATAATGCTGCATCCATACCGATGTAAAGCTCTCTTCCAGGAAACCGTTTTTTGACGAATTCATTTGCAGATTCAGAAATAGGCGTTAGACCTTCCATCAGTAAAGCAACCATTTTAGGCATCAAAACCATCACAGCGCCTGTTTGGACGGCTAATTGGCCGACACCTGCTGTGTCATATCCGGCAAGTATTCCCATGATGAGACCAATCAAAAAGCCCATAACAGTAGAGTCACCAAAGACACCAAATTTTTTCTGAATGGTTTCTGGATCTGCTTTCCAATCTTTTAGTCCCGGAATACGATCAAAGAGCCAATTCATCGGAAGTGCAAAGATGAATCCTGGTGCGGCGGTACCATGAGGAAAAGTGATATTAGGAAATCCGTAGAACTTATTAATGATCGGACCTAAAATATCTCCCATTAAAAGAATCATCATCAAATAGATGACGGTGGCCGCGATCCCCATTGCAAAGTCTCCAGTGAGGGCATAAATCAGAGAAGAGATGAAGGCTGCGTGCCAAATATTCCAAATATCTACATTCAATACTTTAGTCAGCCCTAAAATGATGAGTAAAACATTTAGGACCACACCAATCGGAATCGCAAGGCTTCCTAAAATCGTCCCGTAAGAAATTGCCGCTGCGGCAGGCCATCCGACATCAATCGTTGTCAAATTTAATCCTAGACGTTCAACCATATGCTGGGCGGCAGGACCCAAGCTGCTGCTTAGAAGGTCAATCACCAAATTCAATCCAACAAACCCGACACCAACAGTTAAGGCTGAAGTAAAGGCTTTGCCAGGCTTGGTTCCCAAAATTATTCCAAAAATAAAAATTAAAATAGGCAAAACAACGATTGAACCTAGATCAACGAACCACTGTAATGCATTTAACATAATTGTTCCTCCTTTTTATTGCAGTCCATTTTTTTCAATAATCGAAAGATACGCTTCTTTAGTCGTTACTGAGGATAGGGCTTCCAAAACCCCTGGTGTTTGAAACATAGAGATAAGATTTTGTAGCATACCCAATTGCTCATGTGGTTCCTTCAATGCAAGCATGAACAACAGAGATACATCGATTTTCTTTTCTTGCGAACCCATTTCAATAAATGAAAGGGGAGAGGCAAGTGACATAAAAGCGACTTGGGATCGTAAAACAAATTTGCTGTCCGTATGTGGGATCGCTACCCCAATGCCGTTAATTTTTAAACCTGTAGGAAAGGTTTCTTCTCGCTGTACGATATTTTGATAGAACTGATCATTTACACAATGAGTTTTGATGAGTTCGTCTGCTAATAGTCGAAAAGCTTCCTCTTTTGTTTTAGAATCTTTTTCAAGTAACACGATTTGGTGATCAAAAAACATGATCAATTTCCTCCTCTTAACAATCTTTGATACAGTTCTTCTTGCGTTTGACTATTAACGATCCATTGAATTTCTTCGGCTGAGTTAAACAATCCGTAGATCGAAGCGATCAACTCTTTTGCCTCGATCATGTTTTCTTCAGCAATCGCAAGCAAAACAATTAGTTGGATTTTTGTGTCTCCCCAAGTAATTGGCGCATCGAGGGTGAGAAAAGCAAGTTTTGTTTCTTTCACTGTATGTGGATCAGCATGTGGAATGGCTACTCCCGTCTTTAAGCCAGTGCTTCCTAGTTCCTCTCGTTCAAATAGAGAATGCTTAAATTTTGTTGTAACAAGCTTTTTTTTCAGATAATCATCTGCTAAAAAATCCAGTACATCTTTTTTTGTTCGAAACTTTTTTTTGACAAAAAGGAAAGTAGGATCTAAATATTTTTGTAATAAAGTCGTTTTCTGGTATTTTTTTGAGTAAAAATTTTTCTCATTCTCATTAAGATTAGATATCTTTGCTGAGATTCTTCCTATTTCTTCGGTAGTAGGAAGCGGCGAAATATAAATAACTGGCGGTGCTGTAATGTCCAATGGAATAGTTGATATGATCAGATCAACAGCTTCAAGAGATGTACTGGCCAGTTTACTCAAAGGAATGATCTCCAATACGGTATCAGCAGCGATCGTCTGTTTGATACGGTTAAAAATCAACTCCGATGTAGCAAAACCTGATTGGCAAACAATTAGTATATGGTTAGTAATTTTTATCTTTTCAAAGGCTAACTGAAAATGGATCGTCAGAAAAGAAACTTCGTCTTCTGTTAATAAGATTTGAAATCGCTCCTCTAAATCTCCAATTGCATATTTGGTCAATGTATACATTGTTGAGTATTGTTTTTTGATACTTTTTATCAGTGGGTTTTTCAATAAAATCCCTGTCTTTGATCGATGGATCATGGGAACGATATGAGCCAACAATGTTTGCAGCAATAATTTATCTTGTGTCAGATCTGCGTTTAACATATGTGACATTTTTTGAATGATTTGTTTCGTACAATTTGTGATAGTAGATTCGTGAGGCTCATCCATTTGACCAAAAGGTTCGATGCCGTGTGCTAATAACAAGGAACATACATATTGAATATCTGTATCACTAAATTGAACAGGTAGTTGCTGTTGGGTCATTTCAGAAAAATCAACCGCGATCATATAGAATTTCATTCGTCTAAGTTCGTCAAATACTAGATGCTCTTGTTTTTCAATGTGTTTATCTATAAGAAGTCTTGAAAGAAAAATTCGCAATGAAAGCTTCAAGGATTCAATAGAATAATTATTGACTGGATGGCCGATTGTTTGAGTCATGTCTGAGACAAATTTCTTCGTTAAATCGAGAACCTTAGAGTCAAAGAGATTGTTGACCAAAAGATTTTCACTGGCTTTGGCGTCGGTATACTTCTCTAAAAAAGATTTGAATACGTTTTGAGCAGCAGATTCAACTGAGGTTAGCTTGAGTCCGCTAGTAGTCATTTTTGTTGATACTTGATGGAATCGACAGAAAGCAACGATTTCATCAACATCTTTCTTTATTGACTGGTTGCTAATATAAAAATATTCAGAGAATTCCTGATAATGCATTGGTTTTACTGAAAACAGATAGTTAGCGAAAATAAAGATTTTACGATAATTAGGTGAAAATAGTTCGAGTTTAGTCTCTTTTTTTGCTAACAATCGATAACCATTCTGTTTTGCTGATTCAGAACCAGATAAAAAGATTCCTTTTCTTGGTACTTTTTTGATAGCTAGTCCCGAATCTTTTAGTTTCTTTTCTAAAGTCGTTAAATTGTTATAAACCGTTTTTTGGGATACATTTAACTGCTTTTGAAAAAAAGAGGCAGGGCGAAACTCCGTTTGTTCTAATAGTAGTTGCAACAGTAGTTGTTCTCGATTATTTAAAATCATTGGTTCACCTCCGGAAGCGCTTCCTTAATTGTATTCTAGTGAAATTATGTGGTGGCGTAAATAACATTTCATTACCACATTAATGTGGTAAATAGGCTCGTCGTGCATCAATTTATATTCTGAGCAACTTAAGGGAAGTAGTCACAGGTTGCTATTTCTTTGAAACGAAAATAAGGTGGCAATTTTTGACTGATTTAAAGTTGCTTTGTTCGGTTACATTGAGTAAAGAATAATTAAAATAAAGAAGAATACTTATAATAAGATATTTTATTAAGTAAGGAGAATAGACGAATTCAGCGAGTTTTCATTGAAAAGTATGTCGGTGAACTTCCTATCTAGTACATATACGATCATTTTACTCTGATTAATCAGATATGAATCAGAATATAGCCCTTCTTTCATTGTAATTCTAAACAATTTCGGATTGTTTTTAACCCTCTTTTCCCGAAAATCATTAAAGTTTCTAAATTTTTTGTGAATGCTCGTGGACAATCCTTTCTTTTCTCCTCAAATATCACTATAATGGATAAAGATTCTACAGAAGAGAGTGTGGACATGGAAAATTCACGAATAAAAACGAACGATAATCGAATTGACTACGGTGTGATTCTACCCGTATTTTTATTATGTCTGATTGGTGTGGCGTCCTTGTATGTGGCGTTGACCCACGATCCAAATAACCCGAATATTTTGCGAACGTTAGGATTTCAAGCTTTATGGTATGTGCTAGGTATTATTGCGGTGATTATTATCATGCAGATCAAATCAAAATGGCTTTGGAAATTGACTCCCTATATTTATGGAGCCGGATTAGCCGTCATGTTGGCGCTTTTGAAATTTTACGACCGGACAATGGCTGCCTCGACAGGGTCAAAAAACTGGTTCCGTTTTGGGGCCTTTACTCTCCAGCCGTCAGAGTTGATGAAGATCGCCTATATTATGATGTTGGCCTTAGTCGTCACACAGCACAATGTCAAGCATCGGGAACGAGATCTGAAAACAGATGGGTTGCTGATTGCGAAAATGTTGGCCGTCACGATTCCAGTACTGATCCTGATCACCTTGCAAAACGACTTTGGTACGATGTTGGTCTTTCTGGCGATTTTCGGTGGGGTCTTCTTGATGTCGGGGATCTCTTGGCGAATCGTTGTGCCAGTGATTGCGGCATTCGTGATTCTCGGCGGCGGAACGATTTTCTTAGTGACTACCGATGTTGGTCGTGAGTTGCTGTACAATACAGGGATCTTTAAAGAGTACCAGTTCGCCCGTATCGATTCGTGGCTAGATCCTTTTCATGATACCCAAGGGCAATCCTTCCAATTGGCGTACGCTCTGATGGCGATCGCCTCTGGCGGGATGTTCGGGAAAGGATTTAATGTCAGCGATGTGTATGTACCAGTCCGAGAATCCGATATGATTTTTTCGGTGATCGGTGAGAATTTTGGGTTTATTGGCAGCGCGTTTGTCATTTTATTGTATTTTATTTTGATCTATCGGATGATCCGCGTATGTTTCGATACCAACAATGAATTTTATGCTTACTTGGCAACTGGGATCATTATGATGATTCTCTTCCATGTGTTTGAAAACATTGGCGCAAACATCGGTCTCTTACCGTTGACGGGAATTCCACTGCCGTTTATTAGCCAAGGAGGATCTGCCCTATTAAGCAATATGATTGGGATCGGTTTGATTTTATCGATGCGCTATCAAGCTGAGACCGCACCAAAAACACTTTAAGGAGTTCACATGATTACATTTTATTGGTACCCAAAATGCAGTACATGCCGAAATGCGAAGCGTTGGTTAGAAGAGCACGAGATTCCCTTTGAAGCGATCGATATGGTGACCACACCGCCTCAACCGGAACAATTGCTGGCTTGGATCCAATCAAGCGAAGCACCGTTAACCCGTTTCTTTAACACAAGCGGCATGAAATACCGTGAATTGCAATTAAAAGAAAAAGTGCCGACCATGACTGCCCAAGACGCAGCCGATGTGCTGGCAACCGATGGTATGTTGATCAAGCGCCCACTACTAGTTAGCGGCGACCGCTTTTTGATTAATGGATTTAAAGAAAATGAATATGAAGGAGTCTTACTAGAATCATGGAAAAGAAATGCTTAAGAAAAAAAGATAATTTGTGGGTTTTGTTTAACGGGAAAGAATATTGTGTCGGTTTAACAAAAGAAGCGCAAGAAGAACTTGGTGCGGTCACGTTTGCTTCGATTCAAAAAGCAGGAACTGCTTTAAAACAAGGAGAGATCCTTGTTGAGCTAGAAGCGGAAAAAGCAGTCAGTGAATTTCCAAGTCCATTGACGGGCGTGATTTCTTCCGTAAATGAAAAAATCGATCAATCCATTGATACCTTAAATGATGAAGACGAAATGAATGCTTGGCTGGTCAGCTTCAAAGAGGTTGACCCAAGTCAATTTGAAGCTTTGTAAGTCAAATCTGTAAAAACGACTATTTTTTCAAAAAGAATTGACAGTCGGATAAGACGTTGCTATAATTTGCTCAATAAATGAATGCTTTGAAAAGAAGAGTACATGTTCTTAACGTACACAGAGAGCCCTGTTTGGTGCAAATGGGCGACGGAGAGAGGATGGAAGATGGTCTTTGAGCATGAGAGGTGAGTGGAAACAAGCCTATCACGGGAGGCACCCGTTACAGTGCAGCAGTATGCGAAGCAATTCAAGTACTGAGCGAGGCTGTTGATGTGAATCGACAGTAAATCAAGGTGGTAACGCGGAAGTTGTGCTTTCGTCCTTTGTAACAGTATAATGTACAGAGGATGAAAGCTTTTTTTGTGTTTAACCAACCAAAGAGGAAAGATGGGAATAACATGGCATTAATCGAATTGTCGCATGTAAAAAAGTCATTCGGCAAAAAGCAAACGGCTGTCCACGCCGTCAATGATGTTTCACTGCAAGTGGAAAAAGGCGATATCTATGGAATCGTTGGCTACTCTGGTGCTGGGAAAAGTACATTAGTTCGTTTGTTGAACGGCTTAGAATTGCCGACAGCAGGAGATGTAGTCATTAACGGTCAAAATATTTTGGCATTGAAAAACAAAGAATTGAGAAACTTCCGCAAAAAAATCGGCATGATTTTTCAGCACTTTAATCTATTATGGTCTCGAACGGTGGCGGAGAACATCGAATTGCCATTGGAGTTGGCAGGCGTTGAAAAAGCAAAACGACGGCAACGAGCGCAAGAGCTGATCAAGTTAGTTGGGTTGGAAGGACGGGAAACTGCCTATCCGGCACAATTGTCTGGCGGACAAAAGCAAAGAGTCGGGATTGCTCGTGCATTAGCGAATGAACCAGAAATTTTGCTGTGTGATGAAGCAACGAGTGCGTTAGATCCACAAACAACAGAAGAAGTGTTGGATCTCTTGCTTTCCATCAATAAAAAATTACATTTGACGATCGTGCTGATTACCCATGAAATGAACGTCATTCGCAAAATCTGCAACAAGGTCGCGGTGATGGAGCACGGGCAGATCGTGGAAGAAGGATCAGTACAATCGGTTTTCCGTAACCCGCAGCAGGAAGTGACCAAACGTTTTGTTCAGCAAGATTTGGAACCAGAAGAAGACGTCGAAGAACTACGACAAGCCTTCTTACGAGAAAATCCGCAAGGGCATTTAGTGACCTTGACATTCACACAAGACAACGCCAATGAACCAGTCATTTCACAAGCGATTCGCCGCTTTCAGATCGATGTCAATGTCGTTTATGGAAAGATCCAACAAACCAATGAAGGATCCTTTGGCGGCTTGACGGTCTTATTGACAGGTGAAGCAAATGAGATCGAAAAAGCGATCACCTTTTTCAAAGAGCAGCAAGTAGGCGTGGAGGTGATTGAACGTGGATAAGTCATTTGTAGAAACCTATTTTAATTTTGAAAAAGTCGATTGGGCCAACATGCAGCAAGCAACCCTAGATACCTTGTTTATGACTTTCTTCTCCATGGTTTTAGTGGTGGTGATCGGTTTGCTTCTAGGATTGGCGCTTTATTCACTAGGGCGTAAACAAACGGCGGGAGCCAACATTTTCTATAATGTGGTTTCCATCATCAGCAACGCCTTTCGCTCAACACCATTCATGATTTTAATGGTCTTGATCATTCCCTTTACAACGTTATTAGTCGGTTCGTTCCTAGGGGCAAAAGCAGCGATCCCAGCATTAGTTTTATCAGCTGCGCCGTTTTATGCTCGGATGGTGGAAATTGCTTTTCGTGAAGTCAATCCTGGTGTGATTGAAGCTGCAGAAGCGATGGGCGCTAGTTACTGGGAGATCATTTATAAGATCGTGATCCCAGAAAGTGTTCCGGCATTGATTTCAGGACTGACAGTCACAACGATCTCAATGATTGGTTATACCGCCATGGCAGGCGCGATTGGTGCCGGTGGGCTAGGCGCTTTGGCTTGGCAAGAAGGATTTCAACGTGGAAATTACACTGTTACCCTTGTCGCAACAGTGATTATTTTAATTATCGTTTTCATTATCCAAGGGGTCGGCGATTTCCTTGCGAAGACCACCGACAAACGGTAAATGAAACGAAGAACAAAAAGTGGAAAATATGGGAGGAAATGGATATGAAAAAGATTTTTGGTATTGCAACAACGTTATTATTAACTGCCGCTTTAGCTGCTTGCGGAACGGGCTCAAATTCAGGAAGCTCTGACTCATCTGCGGCTGAGGGAGAATCAACAAAATTAGTGATCGGTGCATCAGTTACCCCTCATGCGGAAATTTTAGAACAAGCCAAACCTTTACTAGCAGAAGAAGGCATTGACCTTGAAATCAAAACCTTCGATGATTATGTGTTGCCAAACAAAGCATTGGAAAATGGTGATATCGATGCCAATTACTTCCAACACATTCCTTATCTAAACAAACAAATCGCAGACAATGGCTATGACTTTGTCAATGCCGGTGCGATCCATATCGAGCCAATGGGTCTTTACTCAAAACGAATCTCTGATATTTCGGAACTAGAAGATGGTGCAACGGTTCTTACCTCCACTTCTGAATCTGACTGGGGTCGTATCCTAACGATTTTACAAGATGCTGACTTGATCACCTTAAAAGACGGCGTTGATACAGAAACGGCAACCTTTGATGATATTGCTGAAAATCCGAAAAACTTAGAATTTAAACATGACGTCGATCCATCTCTTTTGGCGACTGCTTATCAAAACGACGAAGCAGACCTAATTGCCATCAATGCGAACTTCGCATTCGGAATCGATTTGAATCCAGCGGATGATTCTGTTTTGTTAGAAGCGGATAATTCTCCTTATGTCAACGTGATCGCTGTCCGCAGTGGTGATGAAGATAGCGACAAAATCAAGAAATTGATCGAAGTGTTGCATTCAGACGAAATCAAAGACTTTGTTGAAAAACAATGGCAAGGTTCCGTGAAAATCGTTGATGCTGACGCACAATAATTTACTGATAGTAAAATGATTTTAAAAAGAGCGTACCGCTATTCAAGCGGGCGCTCTTTTTGTTGGGGAAAGGCAATGATCGGTTGGAAAAAAGAGAGCTCTTGCCAAATGCATTCATAAAGCAAGGGAAGCTCAGGGTGCTTCTTTAAAAGTTTTTCGTAATGGGGAAGCTGTGTCAATAAAGCCTGGACCAAACATCGGGAACGTTCAGATAAGCGAGGGTTTAGTGGCGGATAGACAAATAAATTGCCTTCCAACAATGCCCCCAGCAGATGGGTTTGAAAAATTTTCGGCAAAAGAACCTCTAACGGCTGTTGGAGCGGATGCTCCAACAAAATCGGCGTGATGATTCGTCGCAAAAGGAAGGCTTCTTCTGTTGGCACATAGAAAGGTTCCAGTGTTAGCAGCTGTTTCCATAAAAATAAGTAGCTGCGTTCACCAACTAAATAAAAACGTGGCACAAAACATGTTGGATAAATTTGCTGAGTAAACGGGGCGGGGGTGCTAGGATAAAAAGCCTTTGCTCGTAACTGATGGATCTTCTTCAGTTCTTGAAACGCTTGTTTGGGGGAAAGCGTTGGGTTTGCTAAGAGGGTAAGGCGAAAAAGCAAATAGCGCAGTTGTCGTTCATTGCCAGTAATCAAAGGATAGCTGCGGCGATCGATAGCTAGTTGATAAGGTGCTAAAAAGCTGGAAAAGGCTGAAAAGCGCCGATGCAAACTGGATGGGCTAAGATAATAGCGTTTGTAGAGATCTGCAAAGGAAATAGTCGGCATTTTTAACAAGAGCAAGAGCAGCTGATAATTCACGCTTTTGTTGAACAGTGCAGCAATCATTTCTGTATGGGACAGGGAGTGGCTGGTTGATGGCTGCTGCAAACGATGGTTTGCGCGAATATGTCCTTGCTCTACATCATAGTGGAAGGAAAGATCCTCGTTTAAATAGCTTGATAACAGTCGACGGATCGTTTTGACAGAGAGATTTTGGGCGGCAGCAGCTTTACTCAAGGGAAGGGGATTTTCGGTTAAGAGTGTTGTGGACAGTCGCAGCATTTGCATAATATCTTTTTCAAGAATATTTTTCAACATCATGCACCTCTTTCAGCTGAATTTTACAACTGTCCTTATTATAAGGGAAATTCACTCGTTATTTTAATGCACAAAAAATAGTCAATAAAACTTAATAAAAAACGAGGTTTTTGTCGAGCATTTATTTGAAATTGCTGCTAGATAAAATTAAATGAGAGGAGGGATGCAAAAAAAAACCACCTTCTAAAACAAAAAGGGTGTTTTTTATATAGGTATCGTTATAAAAAATCAATATGAATGGACGTTAACGGGTCTCACTAGGCAATAAAATCGTTTGCTGTTGCCCATCGTCATATA